>NZ_JATABH010000024.1:0-47325 GCF_036533775.1 Vibrio sp. M260112
CGTCAGCTTCGTATCATCTAAATACATGTACCTTGGAAGGGATCAATAACAAGATTAAGCTAATAAAAAGAATGGGCTATGGATACCGAGATACGGAATACTTCTTTATGAAGATAAAAGCGGCTTTCCCCGGAAAGCCGCGATGAACCATAAAAATGGCGCTGATAAGCAATGCTATAACCAAGTACATACTCAGAGATCTGTTGACCAAATATTCCTTTTACATTGGTCAATGGGCCTGTAAAACCGCTCAAATGTGGAAGCAACGCATCAACACCAGCATAGATAGATTGGATCCACTCCAGTTTTGGGAACTGATCAAGGCATTTTGCTGCCATTGGTGGAGAGGCGAGTAGGATCGTTGCCTCGTGGCGTTTTTGAGTAACTTCTAAGTCATCTAGCTGCGCGGATTCAAGCAGCTTGAGATAATAAGTGTCATCTTCAGTGAGAAGGTAAACTTTATGAGTGAAATTGTTCATCGCCTTGCTTTTTTCCCTGTTGGTTATCAAGTACACTTTCCGCTGTCTAATTCAGCAACTAGGTCAACAGACCCAAAGAGTCTCTATGCTACAGAATCCTCTTCAGCTTCGCCTTGAGAAGTTAGAACCATGGAAACAGATTACCTTTATGGTGAGCTTGTGTGAACGTATGTATCCAAACTTCGCAATGTTTTGTGAAAGCACCAAGTTTGCCGAAGCGCGAATTTATCGTGATATTTTGGATAGTATTTGGGAACAGTTAACCGTTAAAACCGCCAAAGTGAACTTTGAGCGCCAGCTAGAAAAGTTAGAAGAAATCATTCCTAGCTCAGAGGATTTCGACTTCTATGGTGTTTATCCAGCCATTGACGCATGTGTGGCTCTGTCCGATCTTCTTCACGGCTTGCTAGATAGAGACTACCTGTATGAAAACATGCATAAGGTTAGCCAACAATCTGTAATGACGGTTGCTCAACTAGAAGAAGCGCAAACGGGTGAAGAGATTACGAACGAAAACCAGAAAGAGAATGAAGCGGTTTGCGGTGAATGGGATGTGCAATGGGCAATCTTCCGTCCACTTCGTGAAGCAGAAGAGCGTGATATTGAGTTGATTAAAGACTTACGTTTTGAACTGCGTGATGAAGGTGTCAGTAATATCGGTATTGAGATCTAGAAAGCCGCGACTATCCAGCTTCTAGCTATGAGTAAACAGGAAAAAGAGAAGGGTTGACATAAAACGTCACCCCTCTTTCTTTTCGCCACTCGCAACTCGCCACTCGCCACTCGCTACTCGCCACTCGCTACTCGCCACTCGCTACTCGCCACTCGCTACTCGCCACTCGCTACTCGCCACTCGCTACTCGCCACTCGCTACTCGCTACTCGCTACTCGCCTTTTCGTCATCATCGCGACTTTCGATAACGCCGTGGGTTTTCTTCCACTTCTCCCAGCGTTCAAAGGCCAGCTCCTGCATATCCGTTGCACGGTCAGCTTCGTCAACAATCTCTTCACCAACTAAGTGCTCGAAAACGTCTTCAAGGGTTAAGATCCCTTGAATCGTACCGTATTCATCGACCACCATGGCCAGTTGCAGGCGCTTTGCCATCATTTGTTCAAAGGCTTTTGGTAGCTTAATGGTGTTGAGCAGAACATGTACTGGGCGCATTACCGCACCGAGTTGTTTTTCTCCACTACCAGCGTGTTGCAGTTTGAACAGTTCGAGGCGGTGCACAAAACCAATAATATTGTCCGTAGACTGGCTGTAGACCAGAGGACGAGAAAACGGTGAATCTTTATGACGGTCAAGAAACTCATTGATTGTCATTTCTGCATCAACGCGAAAAACCACTGGGCGAGGGGTCATGACCTGTGTGACAAGTACATCTTGAATACCCAGAAGGTTGTTGAGCATCTTTGACTCACCTTCCGCAAACTCTCCGCTCTCGCGAGCAAGAATCGCCATCGCTGACAACTCATCACGCATTTTTGGTGCTTGATGCCCTCGAGATAGGCGTTTGGTTATCTGCTCTGAGAACCACACAAACGGTGTTAGCGACCATACCATCCAGCGCAGTGTCGTCGCGGCAGCTGGTGCTAATTGACGCCAGTACGTCGCACCAATGGTTTTCGGGACGATCTCAGAAAAAACAAGTATGCCGAGCGTAAGAACACCAGAGAAAACGCCTAGCCATTGACTCCCAAAGACGACGGCTGCTTGAGCACCTGCGGTTGCTGCGCCGATGGTGTGGGCAATCGTATTGAGCGTCAGGATCGACGCTAGTGGTCGGTCGATATCTGTTTTTAATTTAGCCAATGAGGTGGCAGCAGGGTGGCCTTGCTGACGCAATTGGGCGATATAACTTGGTGAGATACTCAGAAGAACCGCTTCTAAAACGGAGCAGATAAACGATACGCCAATCGCAACAGAGACGTATATTGTTAGCAGAAACATAAATGTCCTATGTGGTTTTATACACTCATCAAATTTTGCATGAAAAGGGTCAATTTTCATGCCTGCGCATTATCGATGTGAGCATTTTCTATTCGCTTTAAGTCCCGAAATATCAGGCTTTACGGGCTATTGCATGCTTATAAATAAGGCTAAAGATGGTTAAAAACAAGTATTAAGTTTCTCTGTCACAGTAACAAATTGTGAGTTAATGCTCAGATTATGGTTAAAAGTACGTCATGAGAGCTAAAGATCGCTTACAAACCTTTGCCAGATAGGGCATTTATGATTTAGAGTGAGTGGAATTCGATAACCTATGAGAAGGGAAACCTAATGAACAAGACCCAATTAATCGACTTTATCGCAGAGAAAGCAGATCTATCTAAAGCACAAGCTAAAGCTGCTCTTGAAGCAACTATTGAAGGTGTGACTGGTGCACTGAAAGAGGGTGACCAAGTTCAACTAATTGGTTTTGGTACATTTAAAGTTAACCACCGTGCTGCACGTACTGGCCGTAACCCTAAAACAGGTGCTGAGATCCAAATCGCAGCGGCAAATGTACCGGCATTCGTAGCAGGTAAAGCACTGAAAGATTCAGTGAAATAATTAAGTACCGATTTCAGAGTCAATCGCTCTAGATTGTATATAATGCGTCAAGGTAGTCCCTATCTTGGCGTATATTTGTTTTATGAAGATGAAAAAATTACTAGCCCCTTCACTAATCGCTTCTTTACTTATCGGTTGCTCTTCTAGCGTACCGACACCAAACCTTGACCAATATTCTGATTATACTGGTGGCCAGACTATTGGTGATGCGACTAGCTTATATTGGTATACCGAAAAGTTGAGCTTCCCATTTACTGCGGCTGATTATGTCAGTGCGGGCGACTACGGTTGGTATCAGACAGACTATCGCTGGGATGAAGGCCAACTTCGAGAATTGATTCGTGAGGGAGAGCAATTAAAAGACAATAAAGCGCTAGTGCCATATCGTATTCATGTACGTTTCAATAAAGATGGTGAGGCGGTTTATCAACAATATCGGCTTGATGGACGTGTACTGCCGCTCAAATCTGAGAAATTAGCTTGGTTGAAACAAGAAGCGCTGAACATTTCCAATGTCACTAAAGAGCAGAGTCGAGACGGTTTAGCTCTTATTCAAGGCTATTGGGATGGTTCGACGTTTGATACTTGCTCAGGAAAGAGTTACTCAGAAGTTGAGTTTAACGAAACTTTGCCGAGTTTTGTCGTCAACCGCCTATCCACGATTGACAGCTACGCGGCATTCCTTGGCACTACTCGTGGCAATCGAATCGTTGCTAGTGAATTGCTGATGCTTGCAGATGATAGTCATGACTGCATCGAACGGCCGAGTCTGATTGAAGAGTAACTGTTAGCCAGCGACACTAGCCATCGGTGATGACCAGAATAAACAAAAGGCTTGGTATTGATGACCAAGCCTTTAACGTTTTTGAAGCTAGAAGCTAGAAGCTAGAAGCTATTTCCCTTGCTCGCGTTCAATCGCTCTGTAGCCGATGTCATTACGATGGAACATTCCGTTCCAACTAACTTGTTTAGCGAGTACGTAAGCGCGTTCCTGAGCCTCTGAGACACTATTTCCAAGCGCCGTCGCGCATAGAACACGGCCACCGTTAGTGACCACATCGCCATCAGTATTGTTGGTTGTGCCAGCGTGGAAGATTTTCTCTCCTTCCTGCTCATTCGCTGGGAGAGAAATGACATCACCTTTCGCATAATCACCCGGGTAGCCACCTGCCGCCAGCACCACACCGATAGAAGCGCGAGGATCCCACTTAGACTCGGCTTCATCTAGCTTTTCGTTGATTGCCATCAAGCAAAGCTCAACAAGATCGGACTCCATACGCATCATTATTGGTTGCGTTTCTGGATCACCGAATCGACAGTTGTATTCGATCACTTTTGGCGTGCCTTCTTTGTCGATCATTAGACCAGCGTAAAGGAAACCTGTGTACGGTGCACCTTCAGCATCCATCCCACGAACGGTTGGGTAGATAACCTCTTCCAAGATTCGCTCATGAATTTCAGGAGTAACCACGGGCGCAGGAGAGTAAGCACCCATACCACCGGTATTCGGGCCTGTGTCTTTGTCACCGACACGCTTGTGGTCTTGGCTGGTGGCCATTGGCAGTACGCTTTTGCCATCGACCATAACGATAAAGCTAGCTTCTTCACCGTCGAGAAACTCTTCAATGACAACACGACTACCTGCTTCACCAAACGCGTTACCCGCCAACATGTCTTTAATCGCTTCTTCCGCTTCTTCTAGCGTCATTGCAACAATAACGCCTTTACCAGCGGCTAGGCCGTCAGCTTTCACGACGATAGGTGCGCCTTGCTCACGAGCATAAGCAAGTGCTGGTTCAATTTCAGTGAAGTTTGCGTAAGCAGCCGTTGGAATATTGTGGCGTGCTAAGAAGTCTTTGGTGAAAGCTTTAGAACCTTCCAGCTGAGCAGCGGCTTGCGTAGGGCCAAAGATAGGCAGACCTGCTTCACGGAAAGCGTCAACCACACCGATTACTAATGGAGCTTCAGGGCCGACTATAGTCAGCTCAATCTGTTTTTCTTTCGCAAAAGCGACCAGCTCAGAAATACTCTCAACGCCGATGTTGACGTTCTCAAGTTTAGGCTCAAGTGCTGTACCTGCGTTACCTGGTGCAATAAAAACAGTTTCTACATTTGGGTTTTGTGCCGCTTTCCAGCCAAGAGCATGTTCACGACCACCAGAACCAATAATCAATACGTTCATTTTAAATCCTTCAATCAAATTGCTTAGCTTCGAATATCGAGTAGCGAGCTTCGAGTGATTGTTGTTAACCGTACTCGCTGCTCGCGACTCTGCGCGAAGCGCTCTAGCTTCTTTTTAGTGGCGGAAGTGACGCATACCCGTAAAGATCATCGCCATACCGTGCTCGTCTGCGGCTGCGATAACTTCGTCATCACGCATAGAGCCGCCTGGTTGAATTACGCACTTAATGCCCGCTTCTGCTGCTGCATCGATACCATCACGGAATGGGAAGAATGCATCTGAAGCCATTACACAGCCTTCGACTTGCAGACCTTCGTCAGCCGCTTTAATACCAGCGATTTTTGCTGAGTAAACTCGGCTCATTTGACCTGCGCCAACACCGATAGTCATGTCGCCTTTTGAATAAACAATCGCGTTTGATTTAACGTACTTCGCAACTTTCCAGCAGAATAGAGCGTCTTTTAGCTCTTCATCTGTCGGTTGGCGTTTAGACACGACTTTAAGGTCATCTAGGCTTACCATGCCTTGATCGCGGTCTTGAACCAGAAGGCCACCGTTAACACGTTTAACATCAAAACCTGTCGTCTTGGTTGACCATTCACCACACTCAAGTAGACGAACGTTTTTCTTCGCTGCAACCACTTCAATCGCTTCAGCGGATACAGACGGTGCGATAATCACTTCAACGAACTGGCGCTCAACGATAGCCGTTGCTGTTTCAGCATCAAGCTCTTTGTTGAATGCGATAATGCCGCCGAATGCAGACGTTGGGTCCGTTTTGTATGCACGATCGTATGCCTCTAGGATGTTGCTACCGAGTGCTACACCACATGGGTTAGCGTGCTTAACGATGACACAAGCTGGCTCGTCGAACTCTTTAACACACTCTAGTGCCGCATCAGTATCGGAAATGTTGTTGTAAGAAAGCGCCTTGCCTTGGATTTGGCGTGCAGTCGAAACGGATGCTTCTTCTGGGTTCGCTTCTACATAGAAAGCGGCATCCTGGTGGCTGTTCTCACCGTAGCGTATATCTTGCTTCTTGATGAACTGCTGGTTGAAAGTGCGAGGGAATTTGCTCTCTTCATCACCTTCTTTGCTTACGGTTTCAGGGGAAGCACCGTAAGATGGAACCATTGTGCCGAAGTAGTTAGCGATCATGCCGTCGTAAGCAGCCGTGTGCTCGAATGCGGCAATCGCTAGATCGAAGCGAGTTTCTAAGGTTAGAGAGTTATCGTTAGCATCCATTTCTGCGATAACACGCTCGTAATCGTGAGCATTAACCACGATCGTTACGTCTTTGTGGTTTTTAGCAGCAGAACGAACCATTGTTGGGCCACCGATGTCGATGTTTTCAACCGCGTCAGCTAAGGTACAACCTTCTTTAGTAACGGTTTCTGCGAACGGGTAGAGGTTAACGACTACGATGTCGATAGGGTTGATGCCGTGTTTTTCCATCACATCATCATCTTGACCTCGACGGCCAAGCACACCACCGTGAACTTTAGGGTGTAGAGTCTTAACACGACCGTCCATCATTTCTGGGAAACCAGTGTAGTCTGATACTTCTGTAACAGAGATCCCTTTCTCTGCTAGTAGGCGAGCTGTACCACCAGTGGATAGAATATCAACGCCACGGTTAGCAAGAGCTTGGGCAAACTCAACAATACCAGTTTTGTCTGATACGCTGATTAGAGCGCGGCGAATAGGACGAGCGTTAGTCATGCTTCCATTTCCTCAAAGTCACAGAGTTAATATATAAATAAAGATATTTGCCAAAAATGAACTTGTTCTTACGCTTTACTAGGTAAATAGCAGTAAAATATTGGCCAGTTTTGGTAAAGACCTTTCCAGCATTGGCTGGTGATAGACTAGTCTCTGAGTTTGATGGCGCACATTCTAACTAATTTATTACAAAAAAGCTCGCGCAATCGTTTGGCATCGCAAAATTAATTGCAAAAAGCTCGTCTTTTGACTTAAAAAGTAATGAAACAGTTAATAGGAAAAGTTATGTTTCAGATCGGTGAACTGGCAAAACGGTGTAATGTCACCGCAGATACTCTGCGATTTTATGAGAAAAACCAACTGATTAAGCCTGCTGGGCGAAGTGAGTCTGGCTACCGCTTATATAATCAACAAAACCAGAATCAGGTCAGCTTTATCCTAAAGGCGAAAGATCTGGGTTTGAGTCTTGATGAGATTCGTGAATTGTTAGAGATAAAGCTAGAAGCAACAGAACATAGTTGTGCCGAAGTGAAAGCGATTACGAGTGCAAAGCTGAACTTGATTGATGAGAAAATTGGTGAGTTACAACGGATACGCAGTGCGTTGAAAAAAATCAATGATGCCTGCTGTGGGCATGTTGATGATGATGCGAGTCATTGTTCGATTCTCGGTGCGTTAGCCAGTGAAGAAAAGTGATCCCACTCGGCGATACAAGGTGGCGTTAAGACGCGCGACGGATATTCGCTTTAAGCTCGGTTGTGCTTTTAATTTGAGGCAGGTTGTCGTAGTAGAGAGTAACCTGGTTGCGACCAGTCTGCTTTGAGTAATACATCGCCTTGTCTGCCTGAACCATCAACTCGCGAACGGATGAGACTTGAGCGTTGAGTTCCGCAATCCCAATACTCACAGTAGGCAAGATAATATGGCCATCAACATGGCAAGGTGTGGATTCTATGGATTCGCGAATTCGCTCTGCGATGTCATAAGCTTGAATCGCCTTCGTGTGGCCTAAAAGCACCCCAAATTCTTCTCCGCCTAAACGACCAATATAATCGCTACCGCGAATCATCTCACGGCAGATGTGTGCTACCTGAGTAATCACTTCATCGCCAGAAAGGTGACCAACTTGATCATTGATTTCTTTGAAGTGGTCAATATCAATCATTAAACAAGAGAGCCCTTGCTCTGAAGGGGAATGAAACTCTCGCTCTAAATGCAGCATAAAAGCACGGCGATTTAAGATTCCTGTGAGTTCATCGGTTTCAGCGAGCTTCTTTAACTCCAGTTCTTGTTGACGAGCGAGAGTGGTTTC
Source organism: Vibrio sp. M260112 (assembly GCF_036533775.1). Taxonomy (NCBI): domain Bacteria; kingdom Pseudomonadati; phylum Pseudomonadota; class Gammaproteobacteria; order Vibrionales; family Vibrionaceae; genus Vibrio; species Vibrio sp. M260112. The sequence continues at coordinate 8,250 of NZ_JATABH010000024.1, forward strand.
TCGCTCCTGCCACATAATGTATTTGGAGCCGTTTGTCAGAGTGATGGGCTTGAGCGTGGCTTCGAACCATCGTTCTTCGACACCACGCCATGCATCCAGTTCTTCAATAGAAGACATAAGTAACTGACATGGAGTAACCGAGTAGCGAAGCTGAGTCGTTTGGTTGGATTTAAACGTTTGCGTTAAGCTCTGTTTCACGTTTTCAGCAATGTGTGGAGGTACCATCTCGCTGAATGTTAGGTCTAGATTATCCGTGCTGTAAGGGGGAATTTGAACCGCACCACCAAAACTCTCCAAGATGCGACCACACTCATCAAGGATCAGCAGTCGATCTGGCAGCTCTCGTAGCATCAGGCTTAGCCATTCTTCCCTTTGCATATCAGCCATGTAGCTTAGTCCGAACAAAAAACGTAATTTTGCATTATATCCGGAGTGTTGCACTAAGCAATCGTATTAGATCACAGAATGACGAATGTTTAATCAGTTCATATTGTTACGATCAATGAAAAAGCCGGGCTCACAATGTGAGCCCGGCTTTTAAATCAAGAAAGGTAATGAACGATTAGTTCATGCCGTATTTCTTCAGTTTCTTGCGAAGAGTACCGCGGTTGATACCCATCATAGTTGCTGCGCGAGTTTGGTTACCGCGAGTGTACTGCATGATGGTATCTAGTAGTGGCTGTTCAACTTCAGCTAGAACTAATTCGTATAGTTCTGTGACTTCTTGACCGTTTAATTGAGCCAAGTAGTTTTTAAGAGACGCTTTAACAGAGTCACGTAAAGGCTTCTGAGTGATCTGGTCTTGTGACGTTACTGTAGTTACTGTTAATGCTTCTGAAGTCAGATTTTGTTCGAACATATTCGGTCTAGCTCTTCTCTTAATTATGATGCAACGTTAACCCGTAATAACTGAAGCCTTAGCTCCAATTATTTAGGCCTTATCAAAATACTCTTCTAATGCTTCAAGCTGTAGCTCTGCTACATCGATAGCATTGAAGGTACGGCGAAACTCACTTGCCTGTTCATGCTCTTTTAGATACCAGCCAACGTGCTTACGCGCGATACGTGGACCTAAATACTCACCATAGAAACTATGTAGAGCATTGACATGACCAAGCAGGATGTCTTTCACTTCCGAAATCGGGAGATCAGGCATCGTAGTGCCGTTTTCCAAAAAGTGTTGGATTTCCTGAAAAATCCACGGACGACCTTGGGCTGGGCGTCCAATCATTAAAGCGTCTGCACCGGTGTACTCCAGTACATACTTAGCTTTCTCTGGGCTATCGATATCACCGTTAGCAATAACCGGAATAGAGATCGCCTGTTTTACCGCTTTAATGCTGTCATATTCGGCCTCACCTTTGTACATGCATGCTTTGGTACGCCCGTGAAGGGCTAAAGCTTGTATGCCGCAGTCTTCGGCTAATTTAGCGATTTGGACACAGTTTTTGTTGTCTGTATCCCAGCCCGTGCGGGTTTTCAATGTCACAGGGACATCGACTGAATTAACAACAGCTTTCAGAATATCTTCGATGATATCTGGGTACTGGAGTAATGCAGAGCCAGCGAGCTTTTTATTCACTTTTTTTGCTGGGCAGCCCATGTTGATATCGATGATCTGTGCACCGTTCTCAACACTAAACTGAGCAGCGTCGGCCATAAGCTGTGGGTCGGCTCCGGCAATTTGTACAGAGCGAATGCCCGATTCGCCTTCGTGTACCATGCGTTGCTTGGACTTAGACGTTTTCCAAAGTTTAGGATTTGAGGACATCATTTCACTGACGGCCATTCCCGCACCATAGCGGAGACACAACTCACGGAATGGTCTATCTGTCACGCCAGCCATTGGGGCAACGATGAGATTGTTCTTAAGTTGGTAGTTTCCGATTTTCAAAACGTCTTCACAGTTTAATGGTCAACAAACCTATAGCAGGGCGCGCATTTTACGCATTTTTTAGCGCCGTGAAAAGACTAATATTTGAGCATTTACAATTTGTTTTAGTAAAATGCCAAAAAATCAGTCAATTAGCTTGTAAAGTCTTGTCTAGCCTTGCTTTCGACCAGAGATGCGACACCATTCACTTTGCTCTTTGATAGGATCAATGTGAAGCTCATCACGGTAATAATTCGCAACATCTTCAGCTTGCGTATCCAGCACACCAGACATCGCAAGGTGACCATTTGGTTTCACTAATGACTTAATAATTGGTGACAGTTCACGTAGAGGAGCGGCCAAAATGTTCGCAACAACGACATCCGCGATCAGACCGTCAGGCTGATCTTGAGGCAGGAAGACTTCAAGTTGTTCAGCAACACCATTTCGCTCCGCGTTATCTTTTGATGCTTGCAGAGCTTGAGGATCAATGTCGATCCCGATAACTTTTTCTGCACCAAGCTTGATCGCAGCGATCGCAAGAATGCCAGAGCCACAACCAAAATCGATGACTGTTTTACCGCTTAAATCTAGCCCTTCAAGCCACTCGAGACAAAGAGCCGTCGTTGGGTGAGTCCCCGTACCAAATGCTAGGCCTGGATCGAGCAGTACATTGACTGCGTCTGGCTCTGGGATATCACGCCAGCTTGGACAGATCCATAAGCGCTCGCCAAACTTCATCGGGTGGAAGTTATCCATCCATTCGCGTTCCCAGTCTTTATCTTCGAGCTGTTCTACTTTGTAGGCAAAGCCTTCAGCAAGTAAATTGCTTAGCTTTATTTGCTCAATAATAAAGTTGCTGTCTGCTTCTGCGTCATACAGTGCGAGGATATCAGTATCACCCCAAAGGCGCGTTTCACCCGGAAGAGGCTCAAATACAGGCGTATCGTGAGCGTCTAAAAACGTGACAGACAGGGCTCCAGTCTCTTCCATTAGCATGTCACCGATTTGTTCGGCGTTTTCATTGGTCGCGTTGAGTTTAATTTGAATCCAAGGCATGGGTATGTGCTCTTAAAAGTAAAATTTGCGCAGAGTTTAGCAGATATCTGCTGAGATTATAGACGTAAACAAAAAATGCTCACCGAAGTGAGCATTTTTAAAATAGTTGCTAGTTGCTAGTTGCTAGTTGCTAGAGACAATGTATTCTCGTAGCTCGTAGCTCGTAGCTCGTAGCTCGTAGCTCGTAGCTCGTAGCTCGTAGCTCGTAGCTTACTGTAGCCCCAGCTTCTTCTCTAGGTAATGAATGTTGGCACCACCATGTTGGAAGTTTTCATCATTCATAATGCTTTCTTGAAGCGTGATGTTAGTTTTGATGCCTTCAACGATCATCTCGCCTAACGCGTTCTTCATGCGAGCGATGGCTACGTCGCGGTTCTCACCGAATGTGATCAGTTTACCGATCATTGAATCGTAATGAGGTGGTACCGTGTAGCCAGTGTAGATGTGTGATTCCCAACGAACACCCATACCGCCAGGAGCATGGAAGCGTTCGATCTTACCTGGTGAAGGTAGGAAGCGCACTGGGTCTTCTGCGTTGATACGACACTCAATGGCGTGGCCACGGATCTTGATATCATCCTGAGTGAACGACAGAGGTTGGCCCGCAGCAACACGAAGCTGCTCTTTGATTAGGTCAACGCCAGTGACCATTTCAGTTACTGGGTGCTCTACCTGAATACGAGTGTTCATTTCGATGAAGTAGAATTCGCCGTTTTCGTACAGGAACTCAAACGTACCCGCGCCGCGGTAACCGATTTCTAGACATGCACGTGTACAACGTTCACCGATGTATTTACGCATCTCTTCAGTGATACCTGGTGCTGGAGCTTCTTCCACAACCTTTTGGTGACGACGCTGCATCGAACAGTCACGTTCACCTAGGTGGATCGCACCGCCTTGACCATCAGCAATAACCTGAACTTCAACGTGACGAGGGTTCTCTAGGAATTTCTCCATGTAAACCATGTCATTGTTAAAGGCTGCTTTTGCTTCTGCGCGAGTCATAGCGATAGCTTCAACCAACTCGCCTTCTGAGCGTACGACACGCATACCACGACCACCGCCGCCACCAGAAGCTTTGATGATCACTGGGTAACCAATTCGCTTAGCGTGCGCTTTGTTTTTGGCTTGATCGTCGTCTAGTGGGCCGTCAGAACCTGGTACACAAGGTACACCAGCTTTCTTCATTGCAGTGATTGCAGAAACTTTATCACCCATGATACGAATGGTATCAGCCTTAGGGCCAACGAAGATAAAGCCGCTACGCTCAACTTGCTCAGCAAAATCCGCATTTTCTGACAAGAAGCCGTAACCTGGGTGGATAGCCACCGCGCCAGTGACTTCAGCCGCAGAGATGATGCGAGGGATGTTTAGGTAGCTGTCGATACCGCGAGCAGGACCGATACAAATCGATTCATCAGCAAGCAGTACGTGCTTTAGGTCACGGTCGGCTGTTGAGTGTACAGCAACCGTTTTAATACCTAGTTCTTTACATGCACGAAGGATTCGAAGAGCAATTTCTCCTCGGTTCGCGATGACTAATTTATCTAGCATAAGAGAGAGCCTCTATTATTCGATAACAACAAGTGGTTGGTCGAATTCAACTGGTTGGCCGTCTTCAACTAGGATAGCGGTAACAACACCAGACTTGTCAGCTTCGATTTGGTTCATCATCTTCATCGCTTCAACGATACAAAGAGTGTCGCCAGCTTTTACAGTTTGACCAACTTCTACAAATGACTTCGCATCTGGACTTGGAGAACGGTAGAACGTACCTACCATTGGAGAAAGAACTTGGTGACCCGCAGGTACCGCAGGTGCTGCTGCTTCAGTTGCTGCTGGCGCAGGAGCCGCCGCTGCAGGTGCAGCTGCCGCTACAGGAGCTGGCGCTGCTGCATAGTGAATCGGCGCAGGCATTGCAGTGCCGTTACGGCTGATGCGTACCGACTCTTCACCTTCAGAGATTTCTAGCTCAGCAATGCCAGACTCTTCTACTAACTCGATAAGCTTCTTGATTTTACGGATATCCATCTTTTCTTTCTCTTTTATCTTGTGAATAAGACAGCTCATATTGAGCTGCAGAGTGTTTATTTACTTTGATAGTAACTGAGTTACTTTGCCTGCAATTTATTAATAGCAGCAGACAGAGCGAATTCGTAACCTTGTGCGCCTAAGCCGCAAATGACACCTTCTGCCTTATCAGAAAGATAAGAGTGGTGACGGAATGGCTCACGTGCATGTACATTTGATAAATGCACTTCGATAAATGGGATAGCCACGCCGAGCAGTGCATCACGCAGCGCCACACTAGTGTGAGTGAAGGCGGCTGGGTTGATGATAATAAAGTCGACGTTATTGTATGCAGCATGAATGGCTTCAATTAGCTCATATTCACGGTTTGACTGGAGGTGTTGAAGTTCAACGCCGGCTTCGTGAGCTTGTTTGGTTAACGTATCGACAATCTGTGGTAGGCTTTGAGAGCCGTAATGAGCGGGCTCGCGTAGACCTAACAGGTTTAGATTTGGACCATTTAAGACAAGAATGCGTGATTTTGCTGTCATTATGCTGCCATCTTCCTACTTCATGATATGAACTGGAATATTCCCATATTATCGCTGATTCAGCATGCTTATTTTGTTAAAAACAACACTGGATCTTTGAAATAGACCCAGATTATAGCCAATTCAGCGCAAATCGCAGCAATTTACTGGTCTAATCTCCCACCTTGGACGTCGTTTTTTGTAACCGAGGTAACATTTTTAATTCGGTTGAGTCAGTGAAACGCTCGTTTTGACAGGCTTAGAAACAACAAAACCGCCACGATGTGACGGTTTTGTTGTATAGGGGAAGGGGGAGTTACGCGAGTTCTGCTTTTTCTGCAATGAGCTTCTCAACCACACTAGGATCGGCCAATGTTGACGTATCACCTAGGTTGCTGGTATCACCGGTTGCAATCTTACGCAGAATTCGGCGCATGATCTTACCTGAACGAGTCTTCGGCAGAGAGTCTGTCCAGTGCAGTACATCTGGAGTCGCGATTGGGCCAATCTCTTTACGTACCCAGTTTTTCACTTCAGCATGCAGTTCTGCGCTTGGGAATTCACCGTCATTTAGGGTGATGTAAGCGTAAATTGCCTGACCTTTGATATCGTGTGGGATACCAACAATTGCGGCTTCCGCAATCTTGTGGTGAGCAACAAGCGCTGATTCAATCTCAGCAGTACCCATACGGTGACCTGACACGTTTAGTACGTCATCAACACGACCTGTGATCCAGTAGTAACCGTCTTCATCACGACGAGCACCGTCACTAGTGAAGTACATACCTTTAAAGGTAGAGAAGTAAGTTTGTTCAAAGCGTTCGTGGTCGCCGTAAACGGTACGCATTTGACCTGGCCATGAATCAAGAATGACTAGGTTACCGTCAGTCGCGCCTTCGATGATGTTACCCATGTTATCGACTAGGGCAGGCTGCACACCAAAGAACGGACGGGTCGCTGAGCCAGGTTTTAGGTCTGTTGCCCCTGGTAGTGGAGCGATCAAGATACCGCCAGTTTCTGTTTGCCACCAAGTATCAACGATTGGTGAGTTCTCATTACCGATGGTTTTGTAGTACCACTCCCAAGCTTCAGGGTTAATAGGTTCTCCCACAGAGCCCATGATACGAAGGCTGCTACGAGACGTACCTTCTACCGCTTCGTTGCCTTTCGCCATTAACGCACGAATGGCTGTTGGCGCAGTGTACAGAATGTTGACTTGATGTTTATCAACCACTTGGCTCATTCGGTTGGTGTTAGGATAGTTTGGTACACCTTCGAACAGAATGGTTTTTGCCCCGTTTGCTAGCGGGCCGTAGATGAGGTAAGTGTGACCAGTGATCCAGCCTACATCCGCTGTACACCAGAAAGTTTCGCCTGGTTGGTAATCAAAGACGTATTTGAACGTCATTGCGGCATATACTAGGTAACCACCCGTTGTGTGTAGGACACCTTTTGGCTTACCTGTTGAGCCGGACGTGTAGAGGATAAAGAGTGGATCTTCTGCTTTCATCTCTTCAGGTGGGCAGTCAGACGAGACGCTTGCAGTTGCTTCATGCCACCAAACATCGCGATGCTCGTGCCAGTCAATGTCACCGCCCGTACGCTTCATAACGATGACTTTTTCGATGGTTTTCACCTCTGGGTTGGTGAGTGCTTCATCGACATTTTTCTTCAGTGGTACTGCGCGACCACCACGTACGCCTTCGTCAGCGGTGATGACGACTTTAGCATCAGAGTCGATAATACGGCCTGAAAGTGCTTCAGGAGAGAAACCACCAAATACCACAGTGTGTACGGCACCGATACGAGTACAAGCAAGCATGGCAACGGCCGCTTCAGTGACCATTGGCATGTAAAGACAGACAACATCACCTTTGCGTACGCCTTGTTCTTTAAGTGCATTTGCGAACTCACAGACTTCTTTGTGTAGTTCTTTGAACGTGAGTGTTTTGTCATCGTTTGGATCGTCGCCTTCCCAGATGATGGCAATATCATCGCCACGCTCAGCTAGGTGACGGTCAATACAGTTAGCGGATACGTTAAGCGTGCCATCTTCGAACCAACGAATGTCTACGTGGCCTGTGTCGAAAGAGGTATTTTTAACCTGAGTGAATGGCTTGATCCAGTCGACAATTTTGCCGTGCTCACTCCAGAAGCCAACAGGGTCTGTGACAGATTGCTGGTACATGGCTTGGTAAGTATCGTTATCCGCGTGTGTGTTTTTCTTGATGTTCTCTTTTACCGGATAAATATGGGCTTCACTCATTGCTTGTCTCCTTGTTGCTTAATTCAGTGTGAATCGAGCAATTGTCCGTTTAAAACGAGAAGGTCACCTGACCTCGACGTTGTAAAATCCTTATGCCTATAACTTTCAATCACAGGAGTAGATTCGACAATTAGACTTTAGGATGATAGGAAGAATTCTGCTTAAAAATTAGCGATCTATGTTTGAAATTGGGATTTAAATTGGCCTTTTTACTCGCTTCTGTAGGGGAGGCTAAGACTAGGCAGATCACCTTTTGTCAGGCGAACGAAGACCAAGGCAGCAGAAATGGCATCTTGAAGTGCGTCGTGCTTATCTTGGATTGGCAGATCTAAATGGCGGCAGATCGCGTCGAGACTGAGATCAAAATACGCGTTGGGTAAATGCTTTTCTAACTTGTCGTGATAAATCTGGCTGACTTCGATCAACGGATTTGGCAATGGAAATCCTAGCTGTTTAAGACAGGCTAAATCGAGTATTTTCTTATCGTAACGAATGTGATAGCCAACCAGAGGTCGATTGCCAATAAAATCTAACAGTTGAATAAGGGCTTGTTTTTCATCGATACCATCAGCGAGATCTTGGTGGCGTATCTTGTGGATTTTGACTGAGCCAGAATCAAGGGACTGAGGAGCACGCAGTCGCACCTCAAATGGTTTGCTGGTGATGATTCGGTTATCGATGATTGTGGTCGCGGCAATCGTTACTAGTTCTGCACGATTAGGATCCAAACTGGTTGTTTCACAATCGAGCGAAACATATTCGCCTTTTTTAACAGAGGCAAATAGCGGCTGATAAGGCGAGCCTTTAAGTTTGTAATACCAGTAACGGCGGACTATCCAGTTCATCGCAAAGCCTTAATCCCTGATTTGATAATGATAGCCTAAGAACTGCTTAAACTTTTTCACTACATGTAAGCTATGTCGCAGCAAGTCACGCTCGGTTCGGTCTATCTGACTGAGATCGATACGGTTGTGGTTATGTTGATTACTTAATTGCTGATTCAAGCGCAGTTTAAACAGTAGCTTGAGGGCTTCGCTAAGGTTGTCAGCAGTGTCAGGTTCTAGAATCCGCTTTTTGCGTAGGGCTTCGATGCGCTCAAAGGTGTTTTTCTCTTCAATACCGTACTCCAGTGACAAGGTGCGAATACCATGCACTATTGGGAAGATACCGCCACTTTTGACATCCACCCCTTGTTTGTCTTTCTTTACGTTGCCAAACAGAGTTAACGGAAGAGAAAACTGTAGAGCGGGACGAGAGAAGTCTTGCAACGCCAACATGTTATTGAACATGATTTTCTTCAAATGTGCCATGACGGGTTCTAGCAACGATTTGTTGCCTGCAACCGCGTGAGCGTCGGTGAAGATAGCAAGATCCATGACTTGCTCTGCGGAGTTGGGTTTTGACCACACGCCTATGGTGTTCTTCCATGCGGTTTGTGTTTTAACCCATTTTGGATTGTTAACCATCACTTTTCCTGGGCAGAGAGGGTAACCCAATTGCTGCAATGTGTGTGTTAGCTGTTCCATGACGGCTTCACACTGATGCCAGTGCACATCGTCTTTAATAATTAAGGCGTTGTCTTGGTCTGTTTTGAGGATTTGTTCTCCTCGCCCTTCTGAGCCTAAAACAACCAGACAACACTGGTCGTGAAGGGCGGGAGGAACAATCAGTTCAAAAGCTTTTTCGATGATTTGTTCATTAACCGCAGAGATCAACTCCATGATAAAGCGGGTGCGAATACCGTTATTAAGCAGACTTTCTACTAGGTGACGCTGACGATTAGAAGCCAGTGCGAGTTCTTCAATGCTTGAGCTGCGAGCAATACTTAAGGTCAGTACATGAGAGTGAGTGGAGAAAGCACTCAAAATCTGTGTCATGTCGAGCATGCCAACCGCTTCTTTACCATCGGAGACCATGACGCGCTTCATTCGATTGCGCGTCATTTTTATCATGGCGTTAAACAGAAAATCCCCATTCTCGACATGAATGACCGGAAAAGTTGCAATTTGACCAACTGGGGTGTCGAGTGGATGGCCATCAAGCATGACTGCGTGAAGCATGTTGGTTCGAGTGATGATGCCATAAGGCAGAGAATGTGGGTCATTCACTACGCGTTCGTCATCGTCATTGAGTCTGACGAGTGCAGAATCAATCCCGTTTTGTTTTAAAGTGAGTGTCACTTCATTGAGTGGTTGCTCTGGTGACAGTAGCATCGGTGGATGATAAATATCGCTATCCACTTTGGTCAGAATAAATTCAGCGAGATTTTGCTGCTGTTGGGCGGCTTCAATCAACTTTTGTCTACGAGCTAGGTTGTTATCGAAGTAAGCGGCAAATTGACCATTGGCGTTGTAAAGTTCTAGAAAAACCGTTTTTGGGAGCAGATAAGAAAGTGTGTCTTCGAGTGCCACATATCTGTGCTTGACAGTCTCTTCGAACAGCGCGCGAACATCAAACAAGTCATCATTGGCGTAGTGGGCAAAGATCTCTTTGTCGTCTTCTGAACGTTCCTCAACGGCGCCCTTGATGAGTATATGTAAATGCTGACTGGCGACACCAGGCTGGAGTAAGGTCTCTTTGGCGCGAAAGTAAGCTACATCGAGTGAGCTACGCAGTTTTTTTTGCTGCTCAGGGTCTAAACGGTCAAAGGGTGGGGATTGCATATTGAACTTATCTGGCATAGCGACTGACTCATGCGATCTCTACATCCGTTTAGTGTGCAGGATTTTGACAATTGTGCTAGACGACTTTGGTCGAACCCGTGGCATGGACATTTTCTAATATGACAATAGGGAAACTAAGTTGTGATAATTCTTCCCTTTTTATTCCGCCTTGAGCAAACGATAATACCTTGCCCCTTATTTGATGTATTTCGAGGTTTTGATGTTAACCCCTTCTCCTTATGGCTGGATCTCCCAGTATTTTGTTGGCTTCTTTTTTGCCTACGGCGTCTATCTGCCGTTTTGGGCATTATGGTTTGAAGAGCAGGGGATATCCGCAGCTGACATTGGTCTACTTGTCGGCATTGGTTTTGCGACTCGTTGCGTCGCTAATATGGTACTGACGCCTCGAATTCATAAAGTCGAACATTTAATTCCGGCACTCCGCTGGTTGACGGTGGCCTCGATTATTTTTGTCGCATTTCATTTCTTCACAGGGGGAAGCTTCTGGTTGATGGCGTTGGCCACGGTACTATTCAACCTTTGTTGTGGTCCTGTTGTTCCACTTTCTGATGCCATGGCAAACTACTATGCACGGCTTAAGATGCTCGACTACGGACGTACCCGTCTATGGGGTTCCCTTGCCTTTATCGCAGGGTCAACTGTGGTTGGCTACCTTGTTGCTCAGTACGGTTCAGATATGATTATCTATACCGCGTTGTCAGGTGTCATCGTCGCGCTAATCTTTTCGGCGCGTAGCATTAACCCAATGCCCGTGACGACCTCAGAAGATGACGCTGAACGTCCTAAACTGACTGAGTTGCTGCGTGAACTGCCTGTGATTAAATTTTTACTACTGGTGGCAATGATTCAGGGAAGTCATGCGGCGTATTACAGTTTTAGTTCAATTTATTGGAAAGGTGCGGGTTATTCTGAAGACATAATCGGTTACTTGTGGAGCTTAGGGGTGGCGGCTGAGGTGGCAGTATTTGCTCTAAGTAAACGTCTGTTCTCTGGCTGGAGTTTGCGCGCTTTATTTGTCGTAGCAGCACTAGGGGTAATCGTTCGTTGGGGTCTAACCGCGTCGACGACGGCATTGTTAGCGTTAGTTGCAATCCAGCTATTACACGGCGTGACTTTCGCGATGGCACATATTGCTGCCATTCAATATATTCAGCATTCAGAGCAGCGCAAAATGGTGGCACTGCAAGCCTTATATAATGCGATTCCGCTCGGTGCTTTTATTGCGCTAATGACGACCCTAAGTGGCTGGGGATATGAACACTGGGGTGCGAATATTTTCTGGGCAATGGCCGTGATGGGAGTGGTGGCTCTATTTATTAAGGTTGAGCCGCAAGGACACAGTGCCGATCAGATAATGAAAGCGGAGCCCAAAGCACAGAATTAAGCCTATTTGATTGAGTTCGTGTGCTTTAATGAGTTTAATGAAACCTCTTCAATATGAAGAGGTTTTTTGTTTCTGACCAGAACAAATACCATGGATGAATAAGATAAGGATATCTGATGCAAGGTTGGCTCGTGATCACCGTATCACTGTTGTATCTCGGTTTGCTGTTTTTCATTGCCTGGTACGGTGATAAACAACACTCTTGGTTAGCGAAGTGGCGACCTTGGGTCTACAGCTTATCCATTGCTGTGTACTGTACCTCTTGGACCTTTTATGGCACCGTTGGGCAGGCCAGCAGCAACCCATGGTCATTTCTTCCCATTTATCTAGCCCCAATACTGGTGTTTACTCTAGGCTGGCGTATTCTTGCTCGCCTTATCATTACGGCTAAACGGGAACATATTACGTCGATAGCTGACTTTATTGCGGCACGCTACGGCAAATCCCAAGGTTTGGCTGTGGTGGTTACTTTAATCGCGGTAGCAGGCATCCTACCTTACATAGCGCTCCAGTTGCGTGGTATTACCATGGGATTGGAGATCATCGCCCCAGATTTGCCAGCACAATTCGAAGGGTCAGGGTTCGATGTGTCTTGGTTTGTTGTCGTTGCATTGGCTATCTTTACCATGCTGTTTGGTACACGACATATCGATAATACCGAGCACCACCGTGGCATGATGATGGCGATTGCGTTCGAATCGATTATCAAGCTGGTGGCCTTCCTTGCGGTTGGCCTGTTTATCCTATTTTTGGCATTAAACCGAAGCGATGTGGAATTAGTCGATATCGCTCGACAAACCTATCAGTCGCCCAATATTCCAACTTTACTGATCCATACTCTGCTCACCATGTTGGCAATTGTTTGTCTGCCGCGTCAGTTCCATACCATGGTGGTAGAAAACGAACGTGCTCAAGACTTACATACTGCTCGTTGGTTGTTTCCCGTGTATCTGATTTTAATGGGGATGTTTGTTCTTCCTATTGCTTGGGTTGGTCAGGCGCTGCTGACGGACGCTAGTCCTGATACGTATGTGATTAGTTTGCCAATGGCCGTCGGTGCACAAGATGTGGCATTGTTGGCGTTCTTAGGTGGTACTTCCGCCGCGAGTGGTATGGTGATTGTCTCGACGATTGCATTGGCAATTATGGTCTCCAATGACTTAGTCATGCCGCTGTTGCTACGTAGAATGCGCTTGTCTCAGCGTAATCACAGGCATTTCTCCGGTTTACTGTTGGTTATTCGCCGTGGGCTAATCCTGTTGCTGCTGCTTGGTGCATGGGCTTTTTATCAGGCGTTGGGCAGCATCCACTCCTTGTCAGCGATCGGTTTTCTTTCTTTTGCGGCGATCACTCAATTCGCCCCAGCCCTGCTAGGTGGGATGTACTGGCGACAGGGCAATCGAAAGGGGGTTTATGTTGGCTTAGCGGTTGGCTTTACCCTCTGGTTGATCACTTTGATGAGTCAGACTGATATGTTGGCGGGCAGCGCGGAGAGTAATCTGTTGTTATGGCTGATTACACCACCTGATTTGCTGCAGCATTGGGATGTGACTAATTCTGATTGGGGCATATTGCTGAGTATCTCTCTCAATGCTCTTTGCTACGTTGTCGTTTCGCTGTTTACCCGCGCAAGTTTGAGTGAACGACTACAATCCGCTTCTTTCGTTGGTACTCCATTACCAGAAAGCGAGAACATGAGCCTTTATCAAAGTCGAGTGACCGTCGGCGAGTTAGAAATGCTCGCTTCTCGCTTTGTTGGTCGCCAGAGAGTGCGTAACGCCTTCCGACAATATTGGCACCAGCAACGAGAAACCATGCTGCCAAATCAGCAGGCTCCATCAACCTTAATCCGCCATACTGAGCGTGTTCTCGCTGGTGTGTTTGGTGCTTCTTCAGCAAAGTTAGTACTAACTTCAGCTCTGCAAGGACGCAACATGCAGTTAGAAGAAGTGGCTACCATCGTCGATGAAGCGTCAGAGCTGTATGACTTCAGCCGAGGTCTATTGCAAGGTGCGATTGAACACATAGGTCAGGGAATTGCGGTGGTCGATAAGCAGTTACGGCTGGTGGCGTGGAATCAGCGCTATCTTGAATTATTTACTTTTCCAGCCGGACTGATTCAGGTTGGTCGACCGATCGCCGATGTGATTCGCCACAACGCTCAACAAGGTCTATGTGGCCCAGGCGACCCTGAAGAACATGTTCGTCGGCGTGTGTTCCATTTAGAGCAAGGTACGCGGCATACCTCGTCGCGGGTTCGCCCTGATGGTCGAGTTATTGAAGTTCAGGGCAATCCAATGCCGGGTGGCGGCTTTGTTATGAGTTTTACTGATATTACGGTGTTCCGAGACGCAGAACAGGCACTAAAAGACGCCAATGAACGCTTAGAAGTGCGAGTGAGAGAGCGAACTCAAGAGCTAGAACAATTGAACAAAAAGCTGGTTGTGGCAACTCAGCGATCGGAACATGAATCTCAATCTAAATCTCGCTTCTTGGCAGCAGTAAGTCATGATTTGATGCAGCCGCTCAATGCGGCTCGTCTGTTTGCGTCCTCGCTATCAGAGGTTGCGAGTGAGCCAGAAACCAAGCAGTTGTCTGGTCATATAGAGAGCGCATTGGGGGCGGCCGAAGATCTGATTGGTGACCTGCTGGATATTTCTCGTCTTGAGTCGGGCAAACTTGATACTCACGTTCATGGTTTTGCCATCAATGACGTATTGTCCAATCTCAATGCCGAATTTAGTGCCTTAGCCAAGCAACAGGGCATTGAGTTTTCAATGATACCGAGCCGGATGCTGGTTCAGTCAGACCCTAAGCTACTGCGCCGAGTGGTGCAAAACTTTTTGACCAACGCATTTCGCTACAGCCCTAAAGGAAAGGTTGTGCTTGGCGTCAAGCGTGTTGGGGGGCAAGCGAGAATCGATGTTTGGGACAACGGCATGGGGATCGACGAAGACAAACAACAAGAGATCTTCGAGGAGTTCAACCGTGGTAGTCAGGTCCGTTCAGATCAAGGGCTTGGTCTTGGTTTAGCCATATCAAAAGGCATCGCTCATGTGTTGGGTCATCAAATCACCATGCGCTCATGGCCGGGCAAGGGAAGTGTTTTCTCTATTACGCTAGCACGCAGTGAAAAAGTCCAGCCTCCGGTTAAAGAGAGTGTTGCAACCACAGTCTCTGACCTTAGTCATTTGAAAGTTCTTTGTGTCGATAATGAACAAGATATCTTGGTTGGAATGGATAACTTGCTCGGACGTTGGGGCTGTGATGTTCGCACGGCTATCGATTTGGTGGGCTGCTTGCAGTCGATAGACGAGCACTGGGTACCAGACGTGATATTGTCAGATTACCGTCTTGATAATGGGCGCACGGGTCTAGAAGTTCTGCAGCAGTGTCGTTTACGTTTAGGTGATAGTTTTGTTGGAGTCATCATCAGCGCCGATCGTACCGAAGACATGTTGTATGGCATTAAATCGAACGGCTTTAGTTTTATTCCTAAGCCAGTCAAGCCTCTAAAATTGAGAGCGATGTTGAATCGGGTGTAGGGGTTTAGAGTGGGCTTCGCCCTGCGAGAATTTAGAACGCTGCGCTCCGATAATCGAGACCAGACTCCGTCCTTCGAGAGGTGCGCGTTATAGCTGCTGGGTAGGTATCTGAACCAGAGCTTTTTGTTGGGAACTTACGTCTAAAATACAGAAAAAAAGGTTGACGCCTTAACGTCAACCTTGCAAATTTTCTCGCTTCTCGCTTCTCGCTTCTCGCTTCTCGCTTCTCGCTTCTCGCTTCTCGCTTCTCGCTACTATTCTGTAAACAATGTCTCGTACTTCACAAACGCAGTCTGTGTCTCGCCATAGTAAAGCGTGCCATTGGACTGAATGGCCACACGTAACCAGCTCTCTTCAGATTCAGGTTTCGGCAGGGAAACCATCCATTGTTGTCCACTACTATCTGCGGATTGCATATCAACGGGCTGTCCGCTCTGCTCTTGGCCGTTAACCAGCGACAGTTTTACCCCTTCTAAAGGAAAAGCGGATTTTAGCGACAGTTCTAGCCCTTGTGCTGTGAGTTTTTCGGAGCGAAATTGCACTTTAAAATCGCCGTTGGTCATGTCGCATAAACCACTGGTATAACGACAGTTAGACTTAGCCGCCAGCTTATATGTTTCCCCTTCCACAGCGGCATGAGGTTTCTCACTCAACGCGATATCTGCGCCGAAATAGGCAATGATGGAAAGAATCGGGGCGATCAGTAAGGCGATGATTAAGTGCTTATTTTTGAACATCTTGGCTTCCTTGCTACAACAGACAGCGAATACGGTAACTGAAATTTGAGAAGAAAAAAGCCCCAGATGGGGCTTTTGTGGTTTGGATTAGATTTTAGTGGTCAACAGCGCCGCCAGCACCAGCTGGTACACGTACGTGTTCAACCAGATCTTTCACTTCTTGTGGAGTTTCTGCTGTTACTTTCGATACAGCGAATGCCACGATGAAGTTGAATAGAGCGCCAATTGCACCAAATGCATTTGGTTCAATGCCTAGGAACCAGTTGCTGCCCCAGCTCTCTAGATATTTCCACTCAGGGATGAATAGAATACCTTTGTGCTGGAACACATAGAACAGCGTGATACTGATACCCGCAATCATACCTGCGATTGCACCTTCTTTATTGATGTTCTTGCTGAAGATACCCATCATTAGTGCAGGGAAGATAGAGGATGCCGCTAGACCGAATGCCAGAGCTACCGTACCCGCTGCAAATCCTGGTGGATTGAGGCCTAGATAGCCTGCCACCGCAATTGCGACCGCCATAGAAATTCGGCTGGCGAGCAGTTCTTTCTTCTCCGATATGTTTGGATTGATGACACCCTTGATTAAGTCATGGGATATCGCGGACGAGATAGCCAACAATAGACCCGCTGCCGTTGATAGTGCGGCTGCAAGACCACCCGCTGCGACTAATGCAATTACCCAGTTTGGTAGTTTAGCGATCTCTGGGTTCGCCAGTACCATAATGTCATTATCAACTTTGAGTTCGTTGGTTGCTGCATTAGATGTGTACTGGATAGCGCCGTCACCGTTCTTATCATCAAAGCTCAGTAGACCTGTCTTCTCCCAGTTCTTAAACCAGTCAGGACGCTCATCGTAAGCAAGGTGTTGTCCAGGTGCTGGGTTTACTGTATCCATTAGGTTCAAACGAGCCATTGCAGATACTGCTGGAGCAGTAGTGTATAGAATCGCGATGAATACGAGTGCCCAACCTGCTGAAGTACGTGCGTCACGTACCTTAGGTACAGTGAAGAAACGGATGATTACGTGTGGTAAACCAGCAGTACCGATCATAAGTGACATTGTGTACACGAACATGTTTAACGTATCACCACGGACTTGGGTCGTGTATTCACTAAAGCCAAGCTCGGTCACGACCTGATCGAGCCTATCGAGTAGATAAACATCGGTACCTTGAAGCGTACTACCTAGACCAATCTGAGGTAGAGCGTGGCCTGTTAGTTGCAGAGAGATAAAGATTGCTGGAATGGTGTAAGCTAAAATGAGTACGCAATATTGAGCAATCTGCGTGTACGTAATCCCTTTCATACCACCCATTACGGCGTACATGAATACGATACACATACCAATCAGAAGACCTGTTGAATAGTCAACTTCTAGGAAACGACCAAACGCAACACCAACACCTTTCATCTGACCGATAACGTAAGTTACAGATGCGATGATAAGACATACAACCGCTACGATACGCGCTGCGTTTGAGTAGAAACGTTCACCTACGAACTCTGGTACAGTAAACTTGCCGAACTTACGTAGGTAAGGTGCAAGTAGAAGTGCTAGAAGTACGTAACCGCCTGTCCAACCCATTAGGAATACAGAACCGCCGTATCCCATAAAGGCGATAAGACCAGCCATAGAGATAAATGATGCAGCTGACATCCAGTCTGCTGCTGTTGCCATACCGTTGGCGATCGGGTTTACACCACCGCCAGCAACATAGAACTCTTTAGTTGATCCAGCACGTGCCCAAATCGCAATACCGATGTAAAGGATAAAGGTCGCACCAACAACGAGGTAAGTGATAGTTTTCAAATCCATCTGAGTTACTCCTTACTCATCTACGCCGAATTCACGGTCAATTTGGCGCATTTTCCACGCGTAGTAGAAAATAATACCTAGGAAGGTATAGATGGAACCTTGCTGTGCGAACCAGAAGCCCAGTTTGTAACCACCTAGTTGAAATTGATTGAGTACATCGACAAATAAGATGCCGCAGCCAAAAGAAACGACAAACCAAATCACCATTAGGCTGATCATCAGTTTTACGTTCTTATCCCAATAGGCTTTGGCTTTATCTTGACTTTCAAACGCCATTGCCGCCTCCTTACGATTGGTTTTGTTGTTAAGAAAATGTTTCAATGTCTACATTAGCAAGGGTTGGACAAGATCTCTTTTCAACTTTAGTCGTGGCATGAAAAACAAAAAGCACCTAAAAATTAGGCGCTTAAGATAAGTGGTGGTTGTTTTTGTGATGTTAATGTTGTGTTAAATTAGCCTAAAGTCTAACGTTTCCCGCTCAAACTCAGAAATTATTTTACTAAAGGTAGAAATCTTTGATCCCCACCAGTAGGTTATTGACTGCAACGGCAGCCAAAATTAACCCCATAACACGGCTAATAATGGCGGCACCGACATTGCCAATCCATTTTTGGATATGAGTCGCTCCTAGCAGCAGTAGCAGTCCTACTGCAGCTTGGAAGGCGGGCAGAGGAATCTGCATTGCTTCTAGTAACAATTGACTAGCGGCGAGGAAAAACAGCAAAACCCCAGTAGCAATAGCGACCGCTTTTAGTGCAACCAGACGGCGCTGTTTGGCGGTGAGGTGTTGTGTTTGGGATAGGTAAACTGGCACTGAACCAATAGGGTCAATCACCGCCCATAAGACGACGAATTGGGTAATTAACATGCTTAGCAAGAGAAGTACTCCCAGAGTTAGTGAACTGAGGAGTAAATCAGATTGATGCTTGATACAAGCATTTTAGAAAAAAAACAGCGATGTCAGTGTTAATTTCTCGTGAATTAAGTTTCAGATTCAAGCTGTTGAAGTAAAATTACTGCTTGAGTTCGGTTTTTTACACCTAACTTTCTGAAAATCGCCGTCATATGAGCCTTTATGGTGGCTTCTGATACATTTAACTCATAAGCAATCTGCTTATTTAGTAGACCATCAGATAGCATTCCTAAGACTTTGTACTGTTGTGGCGTTAAAGTGGCAATTTTTTCTGCTAAATCGTTACAGGCCGCATTGTTGGTAATGGAACCTTCTGGGAAGAAGGGGTCACCGTTTAGCACTTGGTTTAATGCGCTAACCAACTCTCTCATATCACTCGATTTAGGAATAAAACCAAATGCACCATGGCTTTTAACTTGAGTGACTACGGCAGGCTCTTCACTTGCAGAGACAACAACAATCGGTAGGTCAGGGTATTCGGCACGAAGTTGCATCAGGCCGGACATCCCGTTGGCGCCAGGCATCTTCAGATCGAGGAGTAGCAAGTCTGGCTCATCCTCTTTCGCGAGTAACGAAAGAAGAGCATCTAAAGAATCTGCTTCCAGCAGATTCGCACCACTGACCGCCATATGCACTGATTGAAACAGGGCATTGCGAAACAGCGGGTGATCATCAGCGATGATTATGGTGTATGTCGAATCCATGACGTTAACTACTTATGAATGTTTGGTTAATAGAATTATTAACATCTTTGCATGTGTGGACAATATTTATGCGCTAAAAGTCTGAAGTGTATCGGGTTTTATTAGTGATATTGCATATAGATGCGCGAGGGTGATGGAAAAGAGCAGATTAATCAGCGTCCTCCGATGACTGAAGGACGCCGAGAGATGGCTTAAAGCTGGTGATTATTCAGATGATTAAGGAAGGTTTTTGCGTCCATAAATCCAGTGATACGAGCGTTGGAAATTGACTCTCCGTTGGCACCCCAAAATTCAATAGTAGGTAAGCCAAGCACGTTCATTTTTTTCAGCAACTCGATATCCTGAGGTTGGTTGCGAGTAACATCCGCTTGCAGCAAAACAAAATCCTTTAGTCGCAACTCAACATCTTGCTGGTGGAAGGTGTATTTCTCAAATTCTTTACATGCAACACACCAGTCGGCATAAAAGTCTAGCATCACTGGTTTTCCGAGCTTTTTCGCTGAGTCGAGTTGCTGTTCGAGCTGGGCAACATTTTCAATCCGAATGAACTCGATTTGACCCTGTTTCTCAACACTTGCTGTATTGCCAAAGTAGTAGTTCAATGCTGGCTGTGCTGAAGCGAATAAACCGAGCACCGCAACTATCCCAACGACACTTTGCTTCCACCCTCCAAATGAGAGTAAGTTTTTAACGTGATACAGCCAACCGAATGCCACTAGACCAAGGGCGGACCATAAACCCGTCGCCCAAGCTTCAGGCAAAATACGTTCAAGTAGGAAGATAGGAGCGGCGAGTAACACGAAACCAAACAGTGTTTTCACTCGATCCATCCAATTGCCTGCTTTAGGCAGAAGTTTATTGCCAAATACCGCGACGAGCATCAATGGAATACCCATCCCAAGCGCTAAGGCGTAGAGTGCGACACCACCGGTGACTAAATCACCACTTTGAGCAACGTACAGAAGCGCTCCTGACAATGGAGCGGTCGTGCAGGGTGAACAGACTAGGCCAGAAATTGCTCCCATAGCAAACACGCCTAATGAGCTGCCACCTTTCTGTTTATTGCTGAGGTTGTTGAGCCAAGTCTGAACCGAACTAGGAAGCTGCAAACTGTAGAGGCCAAACATCGATAGTGCTAGGGCAACGAATAGTGCGCTGAGCCCGATCAGTACATAAGGATGTTGCATTGCCGCTTGGAACTGCATACCCGCAGAAGCGACGACTAGGCCAAGTAGGGTGTAAGTCACCGCCATCCCTTGAACATAGATAAAGGCCAGTCCAAGAGCTCGACTATGGCTGAGCTTACCGCTGCCTAACACGATACTGGTTAAAATCGGGTACATAGGCAACACGCAAGGTGTGAAAGCCAAACCTACACCAAGGGCTAAAAATAGGAGGGGGGTCCACCAGTTATCGCTTAGCTTTGAGGCTAATTTAGACTCGCTAGACACCGGAGGATTGTTAGATTCTGTTGCTGGTGATGCGTCATTAATAGCGTTGGCTGCTTTGTTTTGGATGACCGCGCGACTTTCTTGAAAGTCAAAACTGGTCAGATCGAGAACTCGAGTTTCTGGCGGGTAGCAGAAACCTGCTTTGGCACAGCCTTGGTATTGAACAATTAAACGGGCGCCGTCTTGAAAGTTTGCTAACGGAACTTCGACAAATAGTGGCGAAGTGTAAATATTCACCTCACCAAAGAACTCATCTTTATAAGGTTCGCCATCACGTATTTCAACATCACCAAGGGTGATGTTTTCTCCGCTAACTGAAATTCTATGTTGGTAGAGGTAGTAGCCCTCTTTAACTTGCCAATCTAAAAATACCCGATTCCCTTGCTGATATGAGTTGAATGGGAAGGCTTGATCGACTGGCACGAAGGAATTGCTGTTCTGACCGAAAGTTGGCGCAGAGTTTGAGCTACCAAAAAGCGCCATAGCAGGCATTGAAATTACGGATAACAGCAAGACGAAAAAGGAGAATACGACGCGCATAGAAGAGCCACAGAGTTAAATTTGATTCATTTTAACTCAATCAGACAGGAGAAAGCGCGAATAAGTTCCAACTTGATGGAATTATTACAGATATTCGTCAAGTGCTAGCCACACCCCTCGCCGTTCTAGAGGGGTGTGAAACAGATAGAGTGCTAAGAAACACCTAGGCGAGCGCGAACGACTCTTTCACAGGCTTCGATATTATTGGTATCTTTTGGAATCACCAGCACCGTATCGTTACCGCCAACAGTACCAAGAATTTCAGTATGTGGGTCGATATCGACAAGGCGGGCGACCAATTGCGCACTGCCTGGGTGCGTCTTAACGACAACCATTGATTGGTTGTGAGTAATGAATTCAATTTGCGATGAGATAGAGGACCCTACACGAACGGGTGCAGTTTCTACTGTTATGCAGTAAACCTTTTTACCGCAAGCATTCTGTACTTTAACTACCCCTAATTGTGAAAGTAGTCGAGATACGGTTGACTGGCTTATGCCTTCGAAACCAATAAGAACTAATGCTTCGCGCAGCTCGTTTTGCGTGCTAAAGCTCTGCTGCTGAAGAAGACGCTTACAAGCCGCAGTAAGAGTTTTATCTTCGCTGTAATCAACGGTGACCGAGGTTAGAGTTTCGCTCATGGGAACTCCTCAAAAAAACATGGCGTAGGAATACGATCATCCATGCTGGTATCAGCACATAACTCCATATAAGTGCTGTTTAATTGTGAGCAATCACTTCTGTGGTGATTTGATTTGTCGTTTGATAAATAGATTAACACCAAATTTTGTGTGGCATTGTGAAAGAGATCGCCAAACAAACAACTGGTCATTGCGGTTTTTTGTGAGCTGAAATTCTGTTGAGTGTGGATATTTATTCGCTGCTGCGAATAAATATCCAGTGCGGTAAAGGGCGTTGCGTTGCAGGATTAGATACCTGTTGAATTAACGCGCTTCAGTCATGATTTCACGAGAGAATACTTTTTCACAGTAGTGGCATTTTAACTGCACATTCTCATGTTTCTGTTGCACTTTAAATCGACTTTCAACGGGCTCTCCGTGTGAAATACAGTTGCTGTTAGGACATTCGAAAACACTTTCAATGCTTTCTGGCAAGGTCAAATTCAGCTTACTTATCACCTTGTACTCTTCAATCTGATTGACGGTAGCTTTTGGAGCATACAGAGCTAACTGGCTCGCTTGCTCTTTCGTCAGGTAGATGTTTTCGATCTTGATCAGGTCTTTTGAACCAAGTGCCGATGAAGGTAGGTTAAGGCCAATCGTGATGCGTTGGTTTGCTTTGTGCATCTTAAATAGCTTAAGAATTTTGATACCGATATGCGCAGGGATATGGTCAATCACAGAGCCGTTACGAATCGCTTCTACCTGAAGTTGAGTTTCTTTCACCATGATGTCTCTCCTGCTTATTAAATGTTTTCGTTAAGTACTAGTGCCAATAAAGCTTCGCGGGCGTATACGCCGTTTTCTGCTTGCTCGAAGTAGTAAGCGTGCTTGGTTTTATCTACATCAATGGTGATTTCATCAACACGCGGCAGTGGGTGTAGAACTTTAAGATTGTCGCGAGCCTCTTTAAGCGTGTCTGCTGTGAGGATAAATGCGGACTTGATGTGCGCGTATTCTGACTCGTCAAAGCGCTCTTTTTGAACACGGGTCATGTACAGCACATCTAATTCAGATACGACATCTTCGATATTGGTGTGGTTGCTAAATTGAATTCCTGCTTCCTCAAGTTCTTCACAAATGTAATCAGGCATCGCTAATGCCTCTGGCGCGATAAAGAAAAATCGTACGTTATCGAATTTTGCTAGTGCTTGAGTTAGAGAGTGGACAGTACGGCCATATTTTAGGTCACCGACGAAAGCCACATTTAGGTTATCTAAAGTGCCTTGAGTTTCGTAGATAGAGAAAAGATCCAGTAGAGTCTGAGTTGGATGTTGATTCGCTCCGTCACCGCCATTGATGACAGGTACACCGTTAGAAAATTCAGCAGCTAGACGTGCAGCGCCTTCTTGTGGGTGACGCATCACAAAGGCATCAACATACGATGAAATTACCTGCACGGAATCTGCCAGCGTTTCGCCTTTTTTGGCCAGTGAAGTGTTACCACCGTTATCAAAGCCAATCACTGTACCACCTAAACGCTGTACCGCAGTTTCGAAAGAAAGACGTGTGCGCGTTGAAGGCTCGAAGAAGCAGCTTGCAACCACTTTGTTCTTAAGCAACTCAGGATTCGGTTCAGCTTTTAGCCTTGCCGCTGTGTCGACAACCAGCTCTAACTCTTTACGGCTGAGCTCTGGGATGGAGATAATGTGCTTGTTAAATAACGAATGCGCCATAGCAGTTTTCCTCGTCTCGAATCAGGATGACAGACAAAAAAAAGCCCCCTAAAAATAGGAGGCTTCAAAATAGAATAAATGGAGAAAATGAAACAGATAACACCCCCGACTCTGGGCGTGTTTTGCAACAGCGTTCGATGGTGGATATGTGTGTCATTGTTTTCTCCTTAGACAAATTGCGGAGGATTATACGTACAAAAAAACGCCTTGCAAGCGTTTGCGAAAACTATCCAAAAAATGGATTTTTATGCGAATTTCGCATATTTTCGCTCTATTTTCCCAGCCGTTGTGAGAACTTGCTTTAAGGCGTTTTGTTGACGAATTTGTTTCAAACTGTGTGAAAAAAAATGCGGGTTTTATTCAGGGGGATTTTACTCTCCTTGCCAAATGCCACCCGCATTCCCCTGCAGTTCGATTAGTCGCCTAGAGTTGCCACCATTACCGCTTTGATAGTGTGCATGCGGTTTTCTGCTTCATCGAACACGATAGAGTGTTTAGATTCAACAACTTCATCCGTTACTTCAACACCGTCTTTTAGTTGTGGGTAATCCGCAGCTAGTTGTTTACCAACAGTTGTATCTTCACCATGGAACGCTGGTAGACAGTGCATGAATTTCACATCTGGGTTACCCGTCGCTTTGATCATGTCCATATTGACTTGGTAAGGCATCATTAGGTTGATACGCTCAGCCCAAGCTTCTTTCGCTTCACCCATAGATACCCAAACGTCAGTGTATAGGTAATCACAGCCTTGAACGCCTTCTTGAACGTCTTCTGTCATGGTGATCTTCGCACCAGTTTCTTCAGCGATTGCACGACATTGAGCAACAAGCTGCTCTTCTGGCCAGAATGCTTTTGGCGCTACAAGGCGAATATCCATACCCATCTTAGCCGCACCAACCATGAGTGAGTTACCCATGTTGTTACGTGCATCACCTAGGTAAGCAAACTTGATTTCATGCAGTTGTTTACCACGGCCGTGTTCCATCATAGTTAGGAAGTCAGCTAGGATTTGAGTTGGGTGGAATTCATCTGTTAGACCATTCCATACTGGTACACCAGCGTAAGCGCCTAGCTCTTCAACGATCTCTTGACCAAAGCCACGGTATTCGATGCCGTCATACATGCGACCAAGAACACGCGCAGTATCTTTCATTGATTCTTTGTGACCGATTTGAGAGCCAGATGGGCCTAAGTAAGAAACTTGAGCGCCTTGGTCAAATGCCGCAACTTCAAAGGCACAGCGAGTACGAGTTGACGTTTTCTCGAAGATTAGCGCAATGTTTTTGCCTTTTAGACGAGGTTGCTCATAGCCGTTGTATTTTGCTTTTTTAAGTTCCGCAGAAAGATCCAATAGGTGCTGGATTTCACGTGGAGTAAAGTCTAGTAGCTTTAGGAAGTTACGGTTGCGTAGGTTGAAAGCCATGATGTTTTCCTTCTTATCGTTTAACGCTTTCTGGTTGCAGGGAAAGAGGTAGAAAGCGCAGTAATAAATTGAGTATTTTTGCCTTTGATGACAGTTGGGGTTCAGAAGCCTCGCTAATTCAACGAGACACAAGGCTTCTGACCCGATTCAAACTGTCAGCAGTGTTAACCTTTAGTGATATTGGTGCCCGCAGTGCCTTGTAGGATGCGAAGACCATCTTCTAGTGAGCCGATACCGACCACTTTGCCGCCTTGTTTAACGAACTCACATGACGCTTCGATTTTTGGTCCCATTGAGCCAGCATCAAATTGGTATTTGGCCAGTTCACTAGGAGTGGTGCTGCGCAGTGCATGTTGAGTTGGTTTGCCCCAGTCTAGGTAAACCGCGTCGGCGTCAGTCAGGATAAGTAGCGCATCCGCATCCAGCTGTTTTGCTAGGAATGCTGCTGACATGTCTTTGTCGATAACGGCTTCGACGCCAACCAGTTTGCCGTTTTCACGTTTAACTGGAATACCACCGCCGCCAGTACAGATAACTAGGTGACCTTCATCGATGAGCTTAGTAATCGCTTCGTGCTCGATGATGCCAGTTGGTTGTGGGCTTGGTACGACACGGCGGAAGTGTTTGCCATCTGGTTTGATAGTCCACTGGTACTTCTCAGCCATTTCACGCGCTTCAGCTTCTTCGTAGATTGGACCGATAGGCTTAGTTGGGTCAGCAAACGCAGGATCGTTTGGATCAACCGTCATTTGAGTCAACATGCAAGTCGCGTTGATGTCAGGCATTTGGTTCTTGAACTCTTGCATTAGCATGTAGCCGATCATGCCTTGTGTTTCGCTACCCAGTACGTCAAGTGGGTATGGAGATACTTTCTTGTATTCCAATCCTTGAAGAGCGAGTAGACCTACTTGTGGACCATTACCGTGTACCAGTACCACGTTGTACTCTTTGGCAATTTCAGAAATCGTTTTTACCGCGATTTCAATGTTATGGCGTTGAACTTCTGCTTCTAGTGGCTCACCGCGACGAAGTAGGGCGTTACCGCCAAGTGCTACTACTACTGTTTGTTTAGTCATTGCTTTAATCTCTCTGCAGGGGCAGGAGCAATAGGGCTCCTGCCACAAATCACTTAGTTAGATACCATCACGCTCGATTGGGCAGCTCATGCAGCGCGCACCGCCACGACCACGACCTAGCTCGTCACCTGGGATAGGTAGAACCGTGATACCTGCTTTGTCGTATTTCTCGTTGGTGTAAGTGTTGCCTTCGTAGCCAATGACCACGCCTGGTTTCACCGTAAGAACGTTGTTAGCGTCGTTCCATTGCTCGCGTTCTGCGTGGAAGTTGTCACCACCAGTGGTGATTAGATTTAGCTTGTCTACGCCTAGTGCTTTCTCGATAGCAGTAACGAAGTAGCCTTCTTCTTTCACATTTACTTTGCCTGATTCATCGCCAGTTAGGCTCCAGCACTTAACGTCTTTACGAATAACTTCTGGGTAGACAGAGAAGGTATCTTCATTCATGTGCGTCATTACAGTATCTAGGTGCATGCAAGAGCGGTGTTTAGGTAACTCCATTGCAATGATCTGTTTCGCTTGACCGTTTTTGAACAGGCCTGACGCTAGATGTTCAACACCTTGAGCGGTTGTACGTTCAGACATACCGATAAGCACTGAACCGCGGCCGATAACGAGTACATCACCGCCTTCAATCGTAGAGTTGTCGTAGTTGATGTTTTCATCGTCGCCGAAGTACTTAATGAAGTCTTGGCCAGCGAAGGTTGGGTGCCAGCGGTAGATAGCACGTACGTGGTTTGTTTCACGTTGACGAGCCGGTTTCGCCATTGGGTTGATAGATACACCACCGTAAACCCAGCAAGACGTGTCGCGAGTGAATAGATGGTTTGGAAGTGGTTCGATGATGAAGTCAGTTGGAGCATGCAGACCTTGCATCATTGAAGATGACTTCATTGGCATTTCTGCGTATGAAAGACCACCAGTAAGGATCTTAGCAAGCTCAAGGTTTGGCAAATCACCTAGGTAGCAGCGAACGTCGTTAGCGAATGTTTTGCCCAAACGGTAATCAGATACCTGACGGCTTAGAAGCCAATCTTTTGCTTCAGCTACTGCTAGCGTATCAGCAAGCAAATCAGTAAGAAGAAGAACTTCAACACCTTGATCGCGCAAAGTTTGAGTGAATACGTCGTGCTCTTTACCTGCACGCTCTACCGCTAATACGTCATCAAATAGCAGGTCGTGACAGTTAGAAGGCGTCAGGTGAGTTAGAGCTCGTCTTGGACGATGAACAAGAACGCGACGTAATTGACCGATTTCAGAACCTACGTAAAACTTACTCATGATCGTATCTCTCTTATTTTATAATTAGTCTTTATTTAAAAACTAATAATTAATTTGTAGGGAATTGAGGTGTGAATTTATTTATTCACTTATTTTGTTTCTGGAATTCATATTACGCCTGTTGGTGTAGGTTTCTTAGAGATCAATCACAGAACGTTTTTTATGCTCCAGCCCTTGTTTTATAAGGCTTTTAACAATATCTATGCAGTTGTTATTGAGCTGTAACACCCCTAAAAAGCCGCTTGTCGTGGAATTTTATGCATTCAGTTATTCAACAGGCTAAGTAAATATTTGATATGAGGAAGAATATGCATTGTGATTATATTGATTAATGTCTGAATAAGATTGAAATATGCAGTAAATCTCCCTAGTTAAGTGTTTTTGTAAGTGTATTTAATCGTTTTATAACAAAATATTTGGTGGTAAATGTAATCTCGATCACATTAAGGATTTTGAATTCAATTATTCGATATTGGTGAGTGGATTAATTTAATTAATTATATTTGATACTTTTTCTAATTAACGGAAAAGCATCGGCATACTGATGAACGCTTGGTACGGATAATAGGCACGCCATAGAGGGAATTTGGACCTGACTTATGGGCAAAAGAGGCCACAGCGGTTTGCAAGGGCGTGAGAAGGTAGGAGGTAAAGGTATTGAGCGAGCCTGTTTTTGAACAGAGCAAATCCTTTATTCGCTACAAAACAAAAAAAACCGCCCGAAGGCGGTTTTGAGTGGGCTCACTACCTTGTGAGCCAGGGTTAGGAAAAGAAACCTAGATTAGAGCGCCAATACTTAGCACTGCAATACAGAATAGAGTCAGGATGGCAAGTAGTGGTGCGACCCATTTAACCCAGCGCACGTAGGGTACGCGAGCAATAGCAAGACCACCCATAACCACTGCTGATGTTGGTGTAATCAAGTTAACTAAGCCAGATGCAGATTGGTATGCAGTGATAACCAGATCTCGACCTACGCCTGCGAAGTCTGCTAGCGGTGCCATGATTGGCATTGTTAGGACCGCTAGACCAGAGGTAGAAGGCACTAGGAATGACAGTAAGATCTCAAGGAAGAACATCACGTTAATGAACACAACAGATGAAAGACCTGTAACCATTTGTTCAGCAGAGAACAGAATCGTGTCGGTAATCATACCTCGGTCCATGACCACAACAATACCGCGCGCGATACCGATGATCAGTGCGACACCTAGTAGGTCACGTGCACCATCAATAAAGCTATTAGTGAACTCTTCTTCGCTCATGCGAGCAACTAAGCCGACAAGAATTGTTGCTGCTAGGAACATCGCAGAGATTTCTGCCATCCACCATCCAGCAACTGATACGCCGTAGATCATCACACCAAATGAGCCGCCAAAGATAGTCAGGATAACTTTGCGAGTGGTAGTGAACTCAAGACCTTCGTCAGATTGGTTGCCTAAGAAGTGAGCCTTATTCTCTTCGTATTTGTCGTAAACGATTGATTTAGATTGGTCTTCACGCACCATACGAGCGTAGCGCATAACGTATGCTACACAGATGCCGTAGCCGACAACCAACATAATCGCACGTAACATGATGCCATCGGTAAATGGAATACCAGATGCATTCGCTGCGATAACAGTAGCAAATGGGTTGATGGTTGAACCTAGTACACCGATACCTGCGCCGAGTAGTACCGTTGCCGCTGCAACAAGTGGGTCGAAGCGTGCAGCCATCATGACAGGGACAAGAAGGGTGTAGAATGGTAATGACTCTTCAGCCATACCGTAGACAGTACCACCTGCAGCGAATAGCGCCATCAGGATCGGTATCATCATCTCCTCACGGCCTTGCAAACGATGGGTAACGCGTTCGATACCCGCATCAATGGCACCTGTTTTGGTCACAAGACCAAGGAAACCACCGATAACAAGGATAAATAAAGAAACGTCGATAGCCGCTGCTTCATAGCTATTG
Organism: Vibrio sp. M260112; assembly: GCF_036533775.1. NCBI lineage: Bacteria > Pseudomonadati > Pseudomonadota > Gammaproteobacteria > Vibrionales > Vibrionaceae > Vibrio > Vibrio sp. M260112. The sequence goes on from NZ_JATABH010000024.1 coordinate 37,866, forward strand.
TGGTCATAGAAACCATCAATAGGCGCTAGAAGTACATCGATAACACCTTGCGGGTTTCCTTCAACCGCTTTATAGGTTCCGGTGACTGGGACTTCACGGCCCAGATCTTCGTTCATTGCACGGTCGTATTGGCCTGCTGGAACAATCCAGGTCAGCATTGCAACCAGAGCGATTAAGACAAAAAGAATGGTGTATGCAGAAGGGAATTTAAAGTTGGCAAAGAAGCCGCCTTTTTTTGCTTCAGTCGGTACAGTTTGGGTTGTCATGGCTATCTCCTTACTTTTATTTATATACCAATAAATAAAAGTGAATCAGCGACTCATTGTTATTAATAATTAAATAACTTATTGGTAGGGTAAGTTATTGGTATTCGTTTAAATATTTAGAACGTTATATTTCCGTTCTTTGTTGTCATTTTATAAGTATTAAGATGAGATTAACCTTGGTGATCTTCACAAAAACATACAGATGAAAATCGCTTGAGTCAGGATGTGTTTTTTTCTTGGGTTATTTGTTTGAAATAGGCGGATTAATATTCTTTATCGATATGGAGAAACTAGTGTTGAGCAAGCGCTGATGGGGTAGATTAGAATTGACGGGAATTTTATTCAAACAGCGGGATTAAAATGCATAAAAGGTTTTTGAACACTTTATTGATTAAAGTCAAAAATAAAATGTGATCTTAATTTTTTACGAGAAACAAAATAAAAAAGGGAGCCGAAGCTCCCTTTTTAATCGTCGTGTTTATTAAATGAATAAACCACCGAATGTAAAGCCAAGAGCAACCGCTGATGCAATAGTCACCACACCAGGGATAAAGAATGGGTGGTTAAATACGTATTTGCCAATGCGTGTTGAACCTGTATCGTCCATCTCTACCGCTGCAAGCAGAGTAGGGTAGGTAGGCAGAACGAACAGTGCACTCACTGCAGCGAACGAAGCCACTGCCGTTAGCGGAGCAACACCAATAGCAAGTGCCGCAGGCATTAGAGCTACGGTAGTTGCACCTTGTGAGTACAGCAGCATTGAAGCAAAGAACAGTACCATTGCTAGCATCCATGGGTAATCAGCAAGCAATTCACCGGCCACCTCTTTAATGCCTGCAACGTGCGCGTTGACAAACGTTGAACCAAGCCATGCGACACCTAGAACACAGACACATGCTGTCATACCTGAACGGAATGTTGCAGCAGATGGGATTTTAGATGCATCAATTTTGGTAATAAGCACGATTGCCGCCGCCGCTGCCAACATCACTGTCATGATCGCCTCGTTACGACCCAGAGCAGGGTCTTTGATCAGACCAATAGAGCCAGAGATTGCAGCGGCATAACAAACCACAAAGCCAATTGCAGCAAGGAAGATGTAAGTGGCTGTTTTTGCAGTTGGTAAGATTTCACGTTGGGTTTCAGTTGATAGCTTGATCAGACCTTTTTCAAGACGTTCTTGATAAATAGGGTCATCTTTAAGGTCACTACCCATGAAGTTCGCGACGAATGCACCAATCATACAAGCAAGGAATGTTGTTGGAATACATACAGCCAGTAGCGTCAGGTAATCAACACCCATAGGCGCTAGCATAGCCGCGAATGCCACAACAGCTGCAGAGATTGGCGAAGCAGTGATAGCAATCTGAGAAGCAACAACCGCGATAGATAGAGGACGAGAAGGACGTACACCTTGACCTTTAGCAACTTCAGCAATAACAGGCAGTGTTGAGAACGCAGTATGTCCCGTACCTGCCATTAGCGTCATGACGAAAGTTACAATTGGCGCATAAAAGGTGATGCGCTCAGGGTGTTTACGCAAAAAGTTTTCTGCCACTTGCACTAGCCAGTCCATACCACCGGCAACTTGCATTGCGGCAATTGCTGTGATTACAGACATGATGATAAGAATAACATCGACCGGAATAAACGCTTGGCTGGTTGGTACGCCAAGCACTAGAGAGAGTGCAATAACACCTGCACCACCCGCTAAACCAATTCCGATACCGCCAATTCTTGCTCCTAAATAGATAAAGAGCAGAACGACAAACAGTTCGACTGCCACCATATTGATACCTCTCAAATGTAAATGATAATTCGAATTACCTAACGACTCAGTGTCTAAGTGGTTAGATAATAGGAATAGAAAACCTTGTTCGTTGTGTGGTTAACGTGTAAGCGTCCAAAAAAGGGCTCCTTGGGAGCCCTTTCTTGCGGTGATTATTCGTAGCGTTTGGCTTTATACGTTGGGTGCATAAAGTTTTCAACAGAAAGAATATCGTCCAGTTCTTCCGCAGTGAGTAGGCCTCGTTCAAGGACAACTTCACGAACACTCTTACCTGTTTCTGCACAGATCTTACCGACGATATCGCCTTCATGGTGGCCAATGTATGGGTTTAGGTAAGTCACGATGCCAATTGAGTTGTAAACGTAGTTTTCGCAAACTTCTTTGTTCACAGTAATGCCATCGATACACTTATCACGTAGGTTGACACAGGCATTGTGTAGTAGAGAGATAGACTCAAATACACTTTGTGCAATCACTGGTTCCATAACGTTTAGCTGTAGCTGACCACCTTCTGCTGCAAAAGAAACCGTGTTGTCGTTACCTAGAACTTTAAAGCAAACTTGGTTTACTACTTCTGGGATAACTGGGTTTACTTTAGCTGGCATGATTGAAGAACCAGCTTGCATTTCAGGAAGGTTCAGTTCGTTTAGACCTGCACGTGGACCAGAAGAAAGCAGACGAAGGTCGTTACAGATCTTCGATAGTTTCACCGCTAGACGTTTAAGTGCACCGTGTGTCATTACGTAGGCACCACAGTCAGAAGTCGCTTCAATTAAGTCTTCAGCAGGAACGACTTCAAGACCAGTTACTTCGGCTAGGTGTTTTACCGCTAGAGCTTGGTAACCTGTTGGAGCATTCAGACCAGTACCGATCGCTGTCGCACCAAGGTTAATTTCTAGCAGCAGCTTAGATGTGTAATCTAGGGCACGAATTTCTTCGTTTAGCGTTACTGCCCACGCATGGAATTCTTGGCCTACTGTCATAGGAACCGCATCTTGAAGCTGAGTACGACCCATCTTCAGTATGTTTTTGAATTCTTGTGCTTTAAGTTCGAATGCACCTTTTAGGTACTCAATCGCTTCCATCAACTGGTGTACACTGTTGTAAACCGCAATGCGGAAACCAGTAGGGTAGGCACAGTTCGTTGATTGGCTCTTGTTTACGTGATCATTCGGGTTGATGAACTCATATTGGCCTTTTTCCTTGCCCATAAGTTCTAGTGCAACGTTCGCGATGACTTCGTTGGTGTTCATGTTCACTGAAGTACCAGCGCCACCCTGGAATACGTCTGATGGGAACTGATCCATGCACTTACCTGTTTCAAGGATCAAATCACACGCTTCAAGAATGTAGTTTGCAACGTCTTTAGGAATAGCACCCAACTCTTTGTTCGCAAGTGCAGCCGCTTTTTTCGTCATTACCATACCGCGAACAAACTCAGGTACATCTGAGATGGTGGTACTTGAAATGTTGAAGTTTTCGATAGCGCGAAGAGTGTGGATACCGTAGTAAGCGTCAGCAGGAACGTGACGTTCACCTAGTAGGTCTTCTTCAATACGAGTTGCTTGATTCGCCTTTTGTGGGGCATCAGTTAGGGTAGCCATACAGGATCCTTAGAGATTTATTCTGATAATTAAGTTCAATTCTAGCCATTCTGTAGTTAAGGAATCCGTTCGGCAGAGTTTTTGGCTGTATAATCCGTCCTGACTTATGTGGCACATAATACTGTACCTAGCATTTAAAAATAGTAACTTGATCACCTTTTTTGCTTTTGTTTAGTTAAAGTTTTGCAAGATATGAACAGGGTATTAATAGCCCTTTAGTGGTAGTGGCTTATTGAGTGTTTTATCACATGCTTGTCACGTTTTTTTACTGCTTTAATTTGAGCTCACCCTGTTGAACACGTACACTGAAGCGAACAAAGGAGGGCGTGTGTTTCCTATCTTATTATTGCTGTTTATCTTCGTACCTATTATTGAAATAGGCCTATTTATTCAAGTGGGTGGCTACCTAGGTTTGTGGCCAACCATTGCCTTGGTGCTGATCACTGCATTTGTCGGTGCATCTTTGGTTCGCAGTCAGGGTATTCAGACTTTAATGTCGGTACAACATCGCCTTCAGCAGGGCGAACTCCCTGCACAGCAGATCTTTGAAGGTGTGATGTTAGCGGTTGCGGGTGTGTTGCTGTTAACACCTGGCTTTATGACTGATGCATTGGGGATGCTTGTTCTATTACCAGCGCCTAGGTCTGCAATCGCTAAATATCTGATGAGTAAAATGGTGGTTAAATCTGTAGGCGGTGGATTCCATGGCAGTTTTCACGGCGATCAGTTTGGACAGAACCCTTTCAATCACGATACCTCCTATCGACATGATCAAAGCCAAGGTTCGACATTTGAGGGCGAGTATGAACGTAAGGATGATGACGAACATAACAGGCTGAAATAGCTTTAATACCTTCTCCAAAAGGCGCTGTATAGCGCCTTTTTAATACACATAAAAGGACACTGCTGACTAGAGCTTTTATTCTATTAATTAGCGAAAGCTTAATTAATTCAGTGCTCTAATCTCAAAAATGAAACTTCTGTTATCCCGTTTTGTTGAAAATTTGACTGTGCTTCAATTATTCATCACATCTATGAGATCGGCATCTCACTGTCATTGAATGTGATTTTTTGTTTCATAAAAAAGGTCAACACTGGACATGGTTTTTTAATAGGTAGTTACACAAATAGTGATTTGGAACACGCTTTCTCGTTGTTGTTCGACATTGGAAGCGATGCATGGTGGATAACATGAAACAAAAATTTACTCCAACGCTACTTGCAGCAGTGGTAGCAGGTGCTCTCTCGTCTCCAGCAATGGCTGACGTAATTATTTCTCAGTATGTCGAAGGTGGCAGCAACAACAAAGCGATCGAAATTGCCAATACGGGTGATAGTTCGGTTTCTCTGGATGGCTATGAACTGGCGAAAATCAATAATGGTGTCGGTGATTGGGGCAGTAAGTTGTCATTAAGTGGTCGTGTATTAGAGGCGCAAAGTGTTTTGGTTGTCGCGAATACCAGCGCGAGTAATGAGATCAAAGCCGTTGCCGATATCCTAAATGGCTCAGTTATGAGCTTTAATGGTAACGATCCTGTTGCGCTACTCAAAGATGGTGTGGCACATGATGTACTTGGAGTAATGGGTGGCAGTTCTTTCGCTACAGACATCACCTTAGTACGTAATTCGGATGCGATGACGCCATCTTCTAGTTATGACGCTTCTCAATGGTCATCACTACCGAAAGACAGTATTCAAGGTTTAGGTGTTCTTGATGGCGGTACGGCTCCACAGCCGTTTGCTTGTACTCAAGACGGTGCTGAGCCAATCTTTACTTCTATCCAAGAGATACAAGGCGAAGGTGATACCTCTCCATTCATTAGTGGCTATCCATACATCACGGACCAAGAGTTCTTTGTTAAAGGTGTTGTGAGTGCTGTGACGACTGGGCTAACTAAAGGTTTCTACCTTCAAGCTCTGACCGATGACTACAACCCTGAAACGTCAGAAGGCCTATTTGTGCATACTAACCAGTCAAGCTCGGAACTTCAGGCTGGCGATATCGTGTGTGTAAAAGGCAAAGTACAAGAGTACTACAACCATACGCAGCTAAAAGTGGAAAACAACAACTGGGTTAAGCAGGGTGAGCAAGCAGCTCCGAGTGCAACGGATATCGAAATCCTTGCAACTGACGCTAACTTTGATCGCACTCTTGAGCGCTACGAGGGCATGCTAGTTAGAACAACGGAAGCGTTGGATATGCGAGTCACTCGTACTTTCGGTTATGACTATGCAGCGCGCCGCAACAACATGGTTCTCGCTCAAGGCCGCATTAGCATGCAGCCAAACCAGAATTTTGCCGCGGGTTCAGAAGAAGCGAAACAGCAAAGTATCGAGAACGCAGAGCGTCGTCTATTTGTTGAGTCTGACGCTAAAGCGCCAAATGGCTCAATCCCATATTACCCAGACTTTGGTCGTACAGATGTAGATCAAGATGGTTCAACGGAAGATTACATCCGTATCGATGATACGATTGTTGGTCTAGAAGGTGTGATTACCTACAGTTACGGCGATTACCGTCTGATTCCAACCAATACTCTAACAAGTGAAAGCTTTGTACGTAATGACCCGCGAACTCAAGACATTGAGATGAAAGAGGGCGACCTACGCATCGCGACTTTCAACGTATTGAACTACTTCAACTCACCATTCGGTGGTAATACCAACCCGCATGGCGATAGCCGTGGTGCGAACAATTACGAAGAATTTGAAGTTCAACAAGCGAAAATTGTGAATGCTATCTTGCGTCTTGATGCTGATATCGTTGGCTTAATGGAAATTGAGAATAACGGTTTTGGTGACAGCGGTGCGATCCGTCAGTTGGTTGATCAATTGAATGCTCGTATCGAGAAGAAGAAAGATCGTTACGCTATTGTTGCTATCGATTCAAATGGCGACAAGGTGACGGATGAAAATGATTACATCGGTACAGATGTCATTACCACAGGGGTTATTTACCGTCCAAAAGTGGTTAAGCTGCAAGAATCTCGAGTTATTGCCATGCCAAGCCAACAAGCTCCAGAAGTCGTGGATGATAAAGGTAAAGTGATTGAAGATGGTAAGAACTACCAGCGTGATTCATTGGCACCTACCTTTAAAGTCAAAGGTACCAAAGAGCAGATCACTGTTGCTATTAACCACCTTAAGTCAAAAGGTTCTAAGTGCTGGGAAGATGCAGCGCCAGTAGAACAAGGTGGTCAGGGCGGTCAAGATCTAGATAAGCAAGGCTCATGTGAGAACTTCCGTGTTGCTGCGGCTGTTGCTCTTGGCGATGCACTGAGCAAAATTGATGGTCACAAAGTTATTCTTGGCGATATGAACTCTTACGGTATGGAAGATCCAATGTTGGTTCTGACTGACTACAGTGAAGAGAAATACGCTAAGACAATCAAAGCAGCACGTAACACTTACATTAATGGTGAAGTGCAATACGGCGATGAAGGTGCGTTGATTTCACACAACTACGGTTACATTAATGCGGTAGCAAAAGCACATCCAAACAGCTGGAGTTACTCGTTCAATGATGAGGTTGGTGCACTGGATCACCTATTAATCAGTTCAAGTCTAGAGAAGCATTTTGTCGATGCCACTGATTGGCACATCAATGGTGGTGAGTCGACATTGTTTGACTACAACGATGAATTCAAAGGTGATCTACCTAAGTACAAAGACCACTTCCGTTCTTCTGACCACGATCCTGCGGTCCTGGAACTTAACATGGCAGGTTCATTTGGCTTTGGCGCCATGATGTCACTGTTTGGTCTAGCTCTATGGCGTCGTCGTAAGTAATAGGCCTTAGCTTTAGTCAAAAAGAACACCGCCACACTATGAATGATGTGGCGGTGTTCTATTTTCTGAATCAATTTCATTCTATTAGCTTTATTCTGCACTTATGATTTCCTGAATGACGGTTTTTACTCGCGTTTTGTTGCGATTATATTGTCAATCACCCTAATACCTTCCTCATCGCAACTTGAATCAATCATTACAGGTATTTCAGCGATAAATGCACTAAGAATTAGTGACTTAGCCATATCATAGACTTCACTGTTACTTTTTAATATCCACGCGCCAACACCATTTTCTCCTTCACAGTTTATGCTTCCCCCAAGTTCAGACGAGACCTTTATAGTGTCCCCTGATAGCTCGACCTCAACATCTCTAATTAGATAAAAATCATCTATTGCATATGAAAACGTCGAATTTAACATTACAAGTAATAGAAGTGTTATGTATTTCATTGTGACCTCTCTGTAATATGTGAAAATCTTAATCACTTTTTATTATCAAATTAATAGCTTAGATCTTAAAATGATACCTCCAATACATTGAAAACCATTGATAATAATTTATCACTTATTTTTCTTTTAATTTGTAGGTATTTTCTTTTTAAGAGGGAGGTAATTTCTCACATCAAATCTGAACGCAATTATCGAAATACTCAGGCGTTTGTTTTTTAAAGGTGGATTTTAAAATGCTCATTTACTTTTTGATGAATATGTTTTGGATTCTTTTTTTGTAAGAAAATTACTATTTTTTTAAAGTTTGAATTAGCTTTGTCTTTTTGTTGTTATCATTGTTATCTTTGTTTTTTTTAAAGTAAGTTGTTTTTATTGAGTTGATGTTTTACATATTTAAAGCACTTTCTTTTAGGTTTAAGAGGTGGTTCCATGAAGAATAATCTAATGAAGTTATTACTACTACCTTTATTTGCTTCCTTTGCTTCCGTTATTTTTAATGAAAATAATAAGGATGCCGAAGATTTATCTACAGTTAACATAATTAATCCAGAGAAGCATGTTTTGAGCCCGAATGCTAGTTTTCCCTCGCCTATAATTCAATTGCAACAGACATTGGCGCACGGTTTGATTGAAGTTGAACCGGATGATTTTCCTATGTTAAGTAAAGATATTGTGGATTTATATCAGAAAAATATAGAACACAGTACCTTACCTCCAGCACCAGAGCTTGAGGAACTGAAAAAAAAGTTGAAGAGTCTTAAAACTTACATCCAAAAGAGTAATTAGGAGATGGCTTTCCGAATAACTTGCTTCGTCATTGGTATTTTAAATAGTGGTGGTCAGTATGAAACTAGCTCGTATATCTGAATACTTTACAGTGCTATCGTTTTTATTACTTTCGTCGTTTTACTCCAATTCAGTATTTTCACTGACTGCTGATGGAGGTAAAAGCATCGAGCTATCGGGGAGTTTTTCGGTCTCTGGTGGTCAGGCGAGTTACTCGTTACCTATATCTGTTCCACCTGGGCGCGCAGGGCATCAGCCTTCATTGAGTATAGAGTATCGAAGTGACTCACCTAATGGCATATTGGGAGTAGGTTGGAGTCTAGGTGGATTGTCGTCAATAGCACGCTGTGGAAAAAACATTTATAAAGATGGTGCTTGGGGTGGGATTAACTTTGATAACAATGACCGATATTGTCTAGATGGACAGAGATTAGTCGCTATTTCCGGACGTGATGGAGGTAACTTAACTGAGTATCGAGTTGAAAATAATGGCTATGCAAAGGTTGTTTCCTTTGGGCAAGCAGGCAGTGGTCCTGAGAGTTTTAAGGTTTGGTATAAAAATGGTTCAGTTTATGAGTACGGTGTTACTCAAGATTCACGTGTAGAGTTACCTCTACGAGCGGATATCGGCGTTGTTGCCTAAATCAGTTGAACCTTTTTCGAGTCTTGCGATCTGACCCTTTATGATGGTTAGAGCGGTGGTGGCATGGGTAAGGCAAAAAAGAAGATAACTAACTGGGCGGAGTACAATAAGGCTCTGTGTAAACGGGGCTC
>NZ_JATABH010000025.1:0-47013 GCF_036533775.1 Vibrio sp. M260112
AGAGTTGCTCAACAGAGAATTGATGAACTTGGTTAAGTGCTTGTCTTAGAAACATAAAAAAATCCGAGTGTCTGGAATACACTCGGATTTTGACACCTTGAAAGGATCGTTCAACCGATCATTTAAGCCTTAACTGATCGGCATTAAGCGAAACGCTCCCTTTTTAACCATCTTATCTAGGTTTTAGATAAAGGCATACGCATCAGCAAACATGTTTTCAGCTAACGCCTGCTTGTTAAGCGTGAATTGTTCTCGCGCTGCGCCTGCCATTTCAAAGCGTCCCGCTATATAGATGTCGTACTGTGCAAGCGACTCGAAGTCTTGAGCAACTGCTTGTAAGACATTACCAACCTTCCCTTGCCACTCTTGCCCAGCGTCTTCTACAACAGGGATAAAGTGAACATGGCTGTTCTTGCTAGCAATCTCTTCTAATTCTTGTTTTGCATAAAGTTGGCGTTCATCACGCCCACCCCAGTATAGATGGATTTCGTTCTCTCGATTTTGAGCCAAGCAATGATCTAGGATTGAACGAACGTAACTAAAGCCTGTGCCACCAGCAATGAGCAATATTGGTCGTTCACTCGCTTCTCTCACCCACGCATCACCATGAGGCGCGTCTATTGTCACTTCGCCATCATTTTCCATTGCTGCTTTCATTGCTTCGACAACTTCCTGGGCATAAGCATTGTGCTCGGCAGCACCAATATGAAGTTCTAATTCTCCTTCATGTCGGCATGGGCTGCTGGCGATTGAAAATGGGCGTTTGTCTTTTTCTCCCATTACAACCATTAGATATTGGCCAGCTTTAAAGCTAACAGGGCTCTCTGGATGTAATAAGATCTGGTAAGTATTGCAAGCCAACGGCTGAATTGACTTTACTTTGCATTGAATAGTCATGGTCTTCCTCTCGCTTACTCTTCAAAAGTAAGCACTAATCTACTTTCTGCGAAGGCTTGGCAGGCAAATATCCAACCCTGCTGTTGCTCTTTCTCTGTGAGCATTGGTTCCAGGTGATAAGAGACTTTCCCTTCGAGTTTACGACATAAACAGGCGGCGCATGCGCCAACCTGGCAGCGGTGGGGGAAGCGAATGTTATTGTTGAGCGCGGCTTCCAACACCGTTTGTCCATTCTGTACTTCAAATTGTATATTGTCTGGAAGCAGAATGACGGAATGGCTCATAGAATACTCAACTTATCCCAAAACGCATCGATTTTCGCCACAAGTTGTGGATCTTTCTTGATAGGTGTACCCCATTCTCGCACGACTTCCTCACCTTCAATCTTATTGGTTGCATCAAAAACAAGTCGAGAAAGGTGTTTATCCGTTTGCTGAACTTGTTTGGTATCACGAGCAGGATCCATACGTGTCGTGACAGCCCAAATAATATCGTTCCAGTCTTTGGCGTTGACATCTTGATCGCAAAGAATGACAAACTTAGGTTCCCCATGCTGCAATAAGTAGTCTTCTACTTTCTGGACGAGTTCTTGCGATTGGCCTGAACGGGTCTTTTTCATCGTTACGATGGCAAAGCCGTTGTTACGTGCTTTCTCTGGAATATAGAAATCAACGACTTCAGGGTGGCTGTCGATAAATGCGGCAATCGCCGCCTCATCAAGTGCGGTATGCTGACTCTCGCTACCCTGCGATGACGCAAGTTCTGCATCCCATTTAATTGTTGCGTCGAGCCCCATCTTAGAGCCTAGGCCAACAACCGGAGACGCAAAATCTAATGAGTCGATGGGTGTATTTTCGATAAACAAGGTATCACGAGTCGGCTCCATATGCTGCGTCATCGCTTCAACGACTTGATTCCAGTCGCGTGCGTTCACCTTTTCATCGCATACAATAACGAATTTGGTATACATGAACTGACGTAGGAACGACCATACTCCCATCATGACTCGCTTAGCATGACCTGGATATTGTTTCTTCATCGTCACTACTGCCATTCGATATGAACAGCCCTCAGGTGGCAGATAGAAATCTTCTATCTCAGGGAACTGTTTTTGCAGTATCGGTACAAAGACTTCGTTGAGAGCGACACCTAATACGGCAGGTTCATCTGGCGGACGACCTGTGTAAGTACTGTGATAAATGGCGTCTCTGCGCATACTGATATGAGTAATGGTAAAGACGTGGTGCTTTTCCTTTTCGTTATAGTATCCAGTATGATCACCGTACGGCCCTTCATCGGCAAACTCGTTCGGATCAATGTAGCCCTCCATGACGATTTCAGCACTAGCAGGAACTTCAAGATCATTGCTGAGTGATTTCACCACTTCTGTCTTCTTCCCACGTAGCAGACCGGCAAACGCATACTCAGATAAAGTATCTGGTACAGGCGTTACCGCACCTAAGATAGTCGCAGGATCTGCACCAAAGGCAACGGATACAGGGAAGGGTTTACCTGGATGAGTTTCCATCCAATCACGTAGGTCTAAAGCACCACCGCGATGCGCTAACCAGCGCATGATAATTTTGTTCTTCGCTATTTTCTGTTGGCGATAGATACCTAAGTTTTGGCGTTTTTTATTTGGCCCTTTAGTAACGGTCAACCCCCAAGTAAGCAATGGCGCCACATCATCTTGCCAGCAACTCATTACTGGAATTTTATCAAGATCAACATCGTCACCCTGCCAAACGATCTCCTGACACGGTGCCTTGCGCAAGCGTTTAGCGGGCATATTCAGAACTTGTTTGAAGACCGGCAACTTATCGAGTGCGTCTTTAAAGCCTTTAGGCGGCTCAGGCTCTTTTAGATACGCAAGCAACTTTCCAACTTCTCGCAACTCTTTGACATCCTGACGTCCCATACCAATAGCCACTCGTTCCGGTGTGCCAAATAGGTTGGTTAAGACTGGCATGTCATAGCCAATGGGATTTTCAAACAACAGTGCAGGACCACCCGCTCTAAGCGTTCGATCGCTGATCTCTGTCATTTCATAGTGAGGGTCAACAGGATGGTAAATTCGTTTCAGCTTCCCTTCTTGCTCTAGATGAGCGATAAAATCGCGTAAATCCTTAAAACTCATAGGCCTACTAATGGGCTGGTTAATCTGCATGCAGTATAACAAAAAAGAGGAATCGACCGATCCCTCTTTTTTATGTGGTTATTTCATCAATGATTACTGGCCGATAACAGTTAAAATTGCTCGACTGTTTACTTGTTGGTTGGTACTAGCCAACTCTTCTAGCCAAGATGAGTAGCCCTGACGAGCTAACTCGCCAGCAATAAATCTCGCATCATCAGAAATCGCCATTCGAGTAATTAAAAACTCTTTTACCTCTTTAGACATCGGTCTTATCTTGGTCAACTCTGTAATTGCAGCTTCTTTCAAGCTCGGATTCTGCGTAGCTTGGATCACCTGATTTAGCGAAAAATCATTACCAACCTTAGCTAAGCGAACCAATTCAGATTCACTGTTAAAGTCTGCCTTCATTAACCAGAGCAACTTATACACTTCTGGATCTTCACTTACTTGCGCTAGACGAACCATTACTGCCGAAGATGGCAGCCAGCTGATTACCGCTTCACGAGTCAGCTGTTGGCAAAGACGAGTAATGGCTTCTGGTGATAGGCTATCGAGCTCTCTAATCAGCAAAGCTTCTCTAGCCTGAACCTGATATTCACTTCCTTGTAACCATTGCTTAAGAACCAACTCTCCTCTTTCTGCCTCTAATACGAATGCCAGTGTGGATTGGTCTTGGTGCCATTGTTTTAACAGTCGATTGGCGATGGCAGGATAGTTGAAAGCAGGCACCGTAAACTCATAGCCCTCACCTCTTTCTAGGAGCTGATAGGTAGGCACCATTGATTTTTGTTGCTCAACAAACAGTGCCATTTTAGGCGTCATGATCAGGTTTTGGTCTTCAATCTTTTTGAGCAATAGATAACGAGACACTTCTTGGACAGGAAGTGAGAGTCTTTGTAGAGCGAAGTTAAGGCCATCAATATCATCTTCGATAGCCAAAGAGAGTAGCTCAGCCACTTTATCATGCACTTGTGGCTCTTGAAGCCATTGTTCTATACGCTGCGGCTGCATCTCAGTTGCAGTGACAGGCGGAACCCCAAGCAGTATCAAGACAGACAGGAGTACCGACGACAACATTCCTTGTTGCATGTTAACCTCCTTGTAACATTTCAATCCATTGTGCTCGCAATCACTGGATAATGCAAACAAAAACGCCACCTAGCAAAGGTGGCGTTTATCAAGATCATTTAATGCTTATTGACGACGCATCGCGTCAAAGAATTCATCATTCGTCTTGGTCATAGCAAGCTTATCGATTAGGAATTCCATCGCATCGGTTTCACCCATTGGATGAACAATCTTACGTAGGATCCACATTTTCTGTAGCTCTTCGTTCTTAGTTAGCAACTCTTCACGACGAGTACCTGAGCGGTTGAAGTCAATCGCTGGGAAAACGCGTTTTTCTGCAATCTTACGGTTCAGGTGTATTTCCATGTTACCTGTACCTTTAAACTCTTCGTAGATAACTTCGTCCATCTTAGAACCCGTATCCACAAGTGCCGTTGCTAGAATAGTTAGGCTTCCGCCCTCTTCTACGTTACGAGCTGCACCGAAGAAGCGCTTAGGACGGTGCAATGCGTTAGCATCAACACCACCAGTCAGAACTTTACCTGATGAAGGAACAACTGTGTTGTACGCACGTGCTAGACGAGTAATCGAATCAAGCAGGATTACAACGTCTTTCTTGTGTTCAACAAGACGTTTCGCTTTTTCGATAACCATTTCAGCAACCTGAACGTGACGAGACGCTGGCTCATCAAACGTTGATGCAACCACTTCACCTTTAACTAGGCGTTGCATCTCAGTTACTTCTTCTGGACGTTCATCAATAAGAAGAACCATCAGCACACACTCTGGGTGATTGTAAGCAATGCTCTGTGCAATGTTTTGCAGCAGCATTGTTTTACCCGCTTTAGGTGGCGCTACAATCAGACCACGCTGGCCTTTACCGATTGGCGAAGCAAGGTCTAGAACACGAGCAGTAATATCTTCTGTCGAACCGTTACCACGCTCCATCACCATACGCTCGTTAGCGTGTAGTGGCGTCAAGTTTTCAAATAGAATCTTGTTACGCGCGTTGTCTGGTTTGTCATCGTTAACAGTATTGACTTTTAAAAGTGCAAAATAACGTTCACCGTCTTTAGGTGGACGAATTTTACCGGCAATAGAGTCACCTGTACGTAAGTTAAAGCGACGGATCTGGCTTGGTGATACATAAATATCGTCTGGGCCAGCTAAGTACGAACTATCCGCACTACGTAAGAAACCAAAGCCGTCTTGAAGTATTTCCAGAACCCCGTCGCCAAAAATATCTTCACCGCTTTTCGCGTGCGCTTTAAGGATCGCGAAGATAATGTCTTGTTTTCTTAGGCGCGCAAGGTTTTCAAGGCCTAAGCTCTCGCCAAGTTTGACAAGATCAGACACAGGTCTGTTCTTCAGTTCTGTTAGATTCATGGTGGTGGATACTTGTTTAGTCAAAATAGGATCTGTTTTTTTGGTTAAGATGGATTTGGTCACAGGATCGACCAAGAAGAGAAACTTGTTTATTTAACGTGCGATAAACTAGCACTAAATACTAGCCTAGTCTAGATTTTGTTGGTGTTCAAAAACAAAACCGTGCATTAGATAAAATGCACGGCCTTATTGGGTAACTGATTATAGGTTTGCGTCCAAGAACTCTTTTAGTTGAGTTTTTGATAGCGCACCTACTTTCGTTGCAGCCACGTTACCATCTTTGAATAGAAGCAACGTTGGGATACCACGAATACCAAACTTAGGTGGAGTACCTGCGTTTTGGTCGATATTTAGTTTACCGATAGTGAGTTTGCCTTCGTACTCGTCAGCGATTTCGTCCAAAATAGGCGCGATCATCTTACATGGACCACACCATTCTGCCCAAAAATCTACAAGAACTGGGCCTGCAGCGTTAATTACATCGGCTTCAAAACCGTCATCAGTTAGCTGCAAAATCTTATCACTCATCTTCCACTCCAATGTGTTTTTTCGGAACTGGTTGGATGATAACCAGTATTTAGATGCCCTATTGGAATGTATTTACTTCCGTATTGCAAGTGTAAGCTGATATTCTATAGCAATGAAAAAGACGCATATCACAGAGCAAAAGTTCGCCGATTTAGGTTTACACCCTAAAATTACTGAAGGTTTGGAGAAAAAAGGGTTCGATTTTTGTACCCCAATCCAAGCTTTGGCGTTGCCGGTACTGCTCACCGGCCAAGACATCGCAGGACAAGCCCAAACGGGTACAGGTAAGACATTGGCTTTCCTTACTGCTACTTTTAACCACTTACTGACGACGCCTGAACATGAGGGTCGCAAGCCAAATCAGCCTAGAGCAATTATTATGGCTCCAACGCGTGAACTGGCTATTCAGATTTACAACGATGCAGAACCTTTGATCGCTAGTACTGGTATCAAAGCTGCACTCGCTTATGGTGGCGAAAGCTACGATAAGCAATTAGCAACGCTTGAGAATGGTGTCGATATCCTGATCGGTACAACCGGTCGTATTATCGATTTTTACAAGCAACGTGTATTTAACCTAAACAACATCCAAGCTGTCGTTTTAGACGAAGCTGATCGCATGTTCGATCTTGGTTTTATTAAAGATATTCGTTTCTTGTTCCGTCGCATGCCTGAGCCAAAAGAACGTTTGAATATGCTGTTCTCTGCAACACTGTCTTACCGTGTTCAAGAGCTGGCGTTCGAGCATATGCATAATCCAGAGCACGTTGTTGTTGAGCCAAATGTGAAAACAGGTCACCGTATTCAGGAAGAACTGTTCTACCCATCCAACGAACACAAAATGGCTCTGCTTCAGACGCTTATTGAAGAAGAGTGGCCAGATCGTGCAATCATCTTTGCAAACACTAAACATAAGTGTGAATCAGTCTGGGGCCATCTTGCAGCAGACGGACACCGAGTAGGCCTGCTAACGGGTGATGTTCCTCAGAAGAAACGTGAGCGTATCTTAGAGCAATTTACGCTTGGTGAAGTTGACTTACTTGTTGCAACCGACGTTGCTGCACGTGGTCTTCATATTCCACAAGTGACGCACGTATTCAACTTTGATCTACCTGACGACTGCGAAGATTACGTACACCGTATCGGTCGTACTGGTCGAGCAGGCGCAAGCGGTCACTCTATTAGTTTCGCGTGTGAAGATTACGCAATTAACCTTCCACCAATTGAAGAGTATATCGAACACTCTATTCCTGTTTCTGATTACGACCCTAGTGCTCTGATCCAAGATCTACCAGCACCTATTCGCATGCGTTCAAACCGTCCGCAGCAGCAACGTCGTACGAACAC
The DNA here is from genome assembly GCF_036533775.1 of Vibrio sp. M260112. Taxonomy (NCBI): domain Bacteria; kingdom Pseudomonadati; phylum Pseudomonadota; class Gammaproteobacteria; order Vibrionales; family Vibrionaceae; genus Vibrio; species Vibrio sp. M260112. The sequence continues at coordinate 7,364 of NZ_JATABH010000025.1, forward strand.
TGGAGGTTCGAGATCAGGAAATCGTCGTTCGAACCATCGCTCTCGTCCACGTCAACAAAAGGATTCTTAAGTCGTCTATGAGCCAAGCAGTTTCATCTCCGCTATACGCAGCCATCGACCTCGGGTCGAACAGTTTTCATATGCTCGTTGTGCGTCACATTGATGGCAGCGTTCAGACTATGGCTAAAATAAAACGCAAAGTTCGTCTTGCGGCTGGCTTAAGCGACAATAACTCGCTAAGTCTAGAAGCCATGCAACGCGGATGGGACTGCTTGAGTCTTTTTGCTGAACGACTTCAAGATATCGATAAGGAAAACATCCGTATTGTTGGAACGGCAACACTGCGAACAGCGACGAATGTGGATGTTTTTCTTGAGAAAGCCAACCAGATCCTCGGCCACAAAATCGAAGTCATCTGTGGTGAAGAGGAAGCTGCAACAATCTATAAAGGTGTTGCGCACACGTCAGGGGGGAGCGGCCGTCGCTTAGTGGTAGATATTGGCGGTGCCAGCACCGAGCTCATTATCGGAGAAGGCTTTGAAGCCAAAGCATTGACTAGTCTGAAAATGGGCTGCGTCACTTGGTTGGAGCGTCATTTTAAAGATCGCCAGCTGACGGTAAGCAATTTCAACAACGCGATTCAAGCCGCTAAAGAGACCTTACAACCTATCTTGCAGCAGTACACGCAAATCGGATGGGATGTTTGTGTTGGTGCTTCAGGTACTGTTCAAGCTCTTCAGGAGATTATGCTGGCGCAAGGTATGGACGAAGTCATCACCCACTCCAAACTCAAGCGTTTGCAGAAACAAGCCATGATGGCAGATCACCTCGAAGAGCTAGAAATTGAAGGATTAACTTTAGAACGCGCCTTGGTATTCCCAAGTGGTCTATCGATCTTGATAGCAATCTTCGAGCTGTTAGAAATCGAGTCCATGACGCTTGCTGGCGGTGCTCTACGCGAAGGTTTGGTCTATGAGATGGTGGATGAACTAAAGCAAGACGATATTCGTGCACGCACTATTTGCAGTGTTCAAAGTCGTTATCAGCTTGATGTTGATTATGGTCAGCAAGTTGCCGACATGGCAGCAAGACTACTGGCAGAATGTCAGCCTGACTGGATAACTGAGGCACAAGCAAAAGTCCTATTAGAGACAGCCGCCAAGCTACATGAAATCGGTTTGACCATCGACTATAAGAAAGGTGGTGAGCATAGCGCTTATCTACTTCAGCAACTTGACCTACCTGGTTACACTCGAGCGCAAAAACACCTATTAGGTGAACTGGCACGACGTTATCGTGAGCAGCTAACTTCTTTGCCAGAGCAACACGCTCTTTCAGGTTCAAGCGCCAAACGGGTATTGCGCCTGTTACGCTTAGCGGTCTTGCTTACTCATCGCCGTAATCCTGATCTTGAGCCAAACATTACCTTTGGTTCTAATGATGACCAGCTAACACTGACTATCAAATCTGAATGGCTAAAAGCCAACCCACTGACCGCCGCAGAGCTTGAGATTGAAGCTAACCGTCAAAGTGATATCGGCTGGCCTTTATCGATTGTTGAATACTGAACTTCGAATCAATAAAAAGCCCGAGAGACATCATCACTCGGGCTTTTTTTTATCTTTCCAGACTGAAATCAGTTGGCTCCAACCACTTTAAACTCAGGGTTAACCGCCGTCAGTTTTTTCACTAGGTAGTTAAGTAGCACACCATACATTGGAACAAACAGACCTAAACTGATCACCAGCTTAAATCCATAATCCACCAGCGCAATTTCAGTCCAGTGTTCAGCCATAAATGGATCAGGGCTTTGGTAAAACGCAATCGCAAAGAAGGCAATGGTATCGAGCGCATTACCAAACAAAGTCGAACACGTAGGAGCAACCCACCACTGTTTCATCTGACGCAGACGATTGAACACATGAACATCTAAGATCTGACCGAGTAGATAAGCCATAAAACTCGCAATCGCGATACGAGCGACGAATAGATTAAACTCGCCAAGATGTGCAAGACCTTGGAACTGCCCTTCAAAGAACAATACTGACAAAGCGTAAGAGACCGCTAACGCAGGAAGCATCACTAGAAAAATAATTTTTCGGGCAAGCTGAGCACCGAAAACGCGCACAGTGAGATCCGTTGCCAAAAAGATAAATGGGAAAGTGAATGCACCCCAAGTGGTATGGAAACCAAAGACGGTGAAAGGTAGCTGAACCAAGTAATTGCTGGAAGCAATAATCACTAGGTGGAACAGGACTAATAATAAAAGGGCTTTGCGCTGCTGCGCAGGGGTAAAGTTACTCATGCGATACCTTTTTAGTTTGGTTTGGGGGTGAGGGAACCCAAATCGACCACTTACGTAATAACGAAAGTCGCCTTACCAACAATGTAATGAAAAAATTCTCGATATTGACCATATAAAACGTGAACAATATCGCGGCGGGCGATTATACATTAACCAATCATCGCCGCAAGCATGAGTTTTCGAGCAATCGTTGACGTGTTCTTTTTTCTTAGAAACCACGTTCAAATAGTGAAGCGAGGAAATCCAACTCTTCTTTGCTCTCTTCGATAGAAAGCGCTTCTAGCCATAGACTTTCGCTGTAGTGTTCAGACTTGAGGAACAATTGACAACCTTCAAAATCAATCAACCAAGAGTGAATGTCCGCATCCCACTGTTTTTCAACCACAGTAGCCGAGAGTAGCTGGAGCATTCGCTGAGCTAAATCGGGAAAACTATCAAAATCAAAGCGAGGAGAACGAATGATAATACGACCTTCATCGGCCAGATAAGTATGCAGGCCAAACTCCGTTTGTTGCTCATTAGTGATGAGATTTTCAGCCATGGTGGGTCAAATGCTCCTGAATTAAATCTAAAAATGGATCTGCATATTTCTCTAATTTGCGTTGCCCTACCCCATTTACCGCCAACATTTCGCCATACGACGTCGGTAATATTTCCGCCATATCAATCAAGGTGGCATCGCTAAAGACAACATATGGCGGTAAGCCATCTTCGTCGGCAATGGACTTACGTAATCTGCGTAATTTAGCAAACAGCTTTTTATCGTAGTTTTTGCTCGATAATTTATCGGATTTCGCCGCGCGAGCGGCGGTATCAAGACGCGGAACGGCCAACTCCAAGGACATTTCACCGCGTAGCAACGGACGAGCTTCTTCAGTGAGCTGCAACGTCGAATTACGGGTGATATTTTGAAATAGCAATCCTTTGTGAATCAGTTGACGAAAGACACTGACCCAGTAGTCATGGCTATTTTCTCGTCCCAGACCATAAGTTGACAACTTATCGTGGCCATTTTCACGGATACGAATATTCTGCATACCGCGTAATACCTCAACCACGTACCCCATCCCAAAGGATTGGTTGACTCGGTAGACACATGACAAAGCTTTCTGAGCCTGCTCTGTGGCATCAAAGTGTTTAGGTGGATCAAGGCAGATATCGCAGTTTCCACATGGTTTGTCGCGGTACTCACCGAAATAGTTGAGCAATACCTGACGACGGCAGGTTTGCGCTTCAGCGAATGCACTCATGGCATTGAGTTTATGAGCTTCAACCTGCTTTTGCGGGCCTTCATCCTTTTCATCAAGCATACGGCGCAGCCAACTGATATCCGCAGGATCATAAAGCATCATCGCTTCAGCAGGTAAGCCATCACGGCCAGCTCGCCCCGTTTCCTGATAATATGACTCGATGTTTCTCGGAATATCAAAGTGAACAACAAAACGGACGTTAGGCTTGTTGATACCCATACCAAATGCGACTGTCGCCACCACAATTTGAATATCATCGCGTTGAAATGCATCTTGGACATAGGCGCGTTCATCGGCCTCTAAACCTGCGTGGTAGCTTGCCGCACGAAGACCGTTATTGCACAGTTTCTCCGTTACCATTTCGACTTTTTTACGGCTGCCACAATAAATAATCCCACAATTACCGCGCTGCTCTTCAAGGAAACGCACCACCTGAGAAATCGGTTTGTGCTTCTCTACCAAGGTATAACGAATATTTGGTCGGTCAAAGCTACCTAAGTAAACATGGGGGTCGTTGAGTTGAAGTCGCTGCGTAATATCAGAACGTGTCGCATCATCCGCTGTTGCGGTCAGAGCCATCACCGGCAGATGAGGAAAGTACTGTTTCAGTTGACCCAGTGACGCGTATTCCGGTCGAAAATCATGTCCCCACTGAGAAATACAGTGCGCCTCATCGACCGCAATCATAGATAAAGGTAAGCCTTCTAGACGCTCGATAAAATCTCGCATCAATACTCGCTCGGGTGACACATAGATAAGTTTAATCGCGCCAGAGTTCATGCGATTGTAGACGGAGATCAATTCTTCACGCGGCATCGTTGAGTTAATACACTCAGCCGCCACCCCGTTGGCTTTCAGTTGGTCAACCTGATCTTTCATCAAGGAGATCAACGGCGAGATAACTAAGGTTATTCCACTGCGCACTAGAGCGGGGATCTGGTAACACAAAGATTTACCGCCACCCGTAGGCATAATCACTAAACTGTCTAGCCCTGCGACCGCAGCATCGATCACTTCTTGCTGACCATCACGAAAGCTCTGGTAACCAAAGACATCTTCTAGGATGCTCTGTGGCGTCGGCTGTTCGGCTGGAGATTGCTGGGCTAAAAGAGTCGAGGTCATGAATTATCTCAATAGAATTGCAAGGCAAAGGCGTGTCAAACGCGAGGGGCACATTGTAGTGGGGTTTAACGGTGAATAAAACCGCAAATTGTTAGGTGATTTTGATAGTCATTCGTATACTGCTTGTTTCAATTTGTAAATTTCCTGATTACGAGTAATGTCGATGACTCCAGAAGAACAGCAAAGAGCCAAACAGGGTGTCTTTCTTGCCATTGGTGCTTACACCATGTGGGGTATCGCCCCAATCTATTTCAAGGCTCTGGCAGATGTATCTCCACTAGAAATTCTCAGCCATCGCGTCGTTTGGTCGTTTTTCTTACTTGCCGCCCTGCTCCATTTGGGTCGCCGCTGGCGCAATGTCCGAGATGTCATCAAATCGAAGCAAAAACTCCTCTATCTGGTGACGACTGCACTTCTTGTTGGAGCCAACTGGCTTATCTTCATCTGGGCTGTCAATGCTGATCATATGCTCGATGCAAGTCTCGGGTACTACATCAATCCTTTGATTAACGTGTTACTTGGAATGCTATTTCTGGGAGAGCGTCTTAGAAAGCTTCAGTGGTTCGCCGTTGCTCTTGCTGCATGCGGTGTGCTAGTACAGCTCTTTGTCTTTGGTTCTATTCCAGTCGTTGCGATTGCGCTAGCTCTGAGCTTTGGCTTTGGCTTTTACGGTCTATTGCGCAAAAAAGTCAGCCTAGAAGCACAAACAGGACTGTTTATTGAGACCTTGGTTCTACTACCTGCTGCAGCGATTTATCTGCTGTGGATTGCTGATACGCCAACATCCAACATCATGGAAAATCCACGAAACCTTAATGTATTGCTGATTTCCGCAGGCGTTATTACCACACTGCCCCTGCTCTGCTTTACTGGTGCTGCGACTCGACTAAAGTTATCGACACTGGGCTTTTTCCAGTACATTGGACCAAGCCTGATGTTCTTGCTTGCGGTATTGGTTTACGGAGAAGCATTTACCGTCGATAAAGCGATTACGTTCGCCTTTATTTGGGGAGCTTTGGTGATCTTCAGCGTCGATGGATTAAGAAGCAATCAACAGTCAAAACGAGCTCTTAAAGCCAACTGATCGTTTTTTACAAGACAATCTCTACCACTAACTATAAGCTTGGTGAAATAATCACCAAGCTTTTTTGTTCTATGGATAAGGTCAACTACCACACGACGCAAAATAAAGAGATAAGCCTGATAGAAGCAAATTATCAGTCATTTGCTTTTTCGCGCCACTATCATCTTGATTTTCATATTGGTCTTATTACTGGTGGAGAACAAAAATTTCACTATCAAGGCGAAAAACATCATGTCGGCAAAGGCCAGCTAGTCATCATGCCTCCCGATGAACTGCATGATGGTCAATCCACCCTTGATTCCGGTTATCAAGTTCGAGTGTTCTCGCTAGAGCCTCAATGGTTGAGCAAGCTTGCCCAACTTAAACAACCAAACAGTTTGATTCACTTCAACCGACTCGTCGTATCGGACACTCAAGTATTTCAGTCACTCTCGCAGCTTCATCAATTATTAGCGAATGACGATGTCAGCCAACTCGCGAGAGATTGCTTGCCATACGAAGGATTTGAACGGCTCTTTAGTCACTACGGCAGCCTAGAACAAAAACGCGCTGTACCACTTGGCAATCAGTCGATGGCGACGCTCAAAGAGTATTTAATGCATAATCTTGATCAACCCGTTCGACTCGAACAGTTGTCTCAGTTGTGCCAACTCAGCCCGACCCAGTTTCAACGCCATTTCAAAGCAAAAGTGGGACTCACACCCTACGCTTGGTTAAGTCGTTTACGAATGGAACAAGGAATGAAACTCCTCAAGTCAGGTATCAGTGGAACCGAAGTGGCTCATCAGGTCGGGTTCTACGATCAAGCTCATTTCAGTAAAGCCTTCAAAGCAACTTTTGGTGTTCCACCTTCACAGATTAACTAGTGTCAGTTTTTTACAATCCTCGCTAAGAATTTGTTGGCACACTGGATGTATTAATCACGAATCAATTTACCGTCATGAATGAACTCACCATCCTATCCACTCTTGCCATCGTACACTTCATTGCGCTGATGAGCCCAGGGCCTGACTTTGCCTTAGTGGTCCAAAATGCCACTCGCTATGGCCGACAGACTGGCTTTTACATCGCTCTCGGCCTCTCTTTTGGCATCTTGCTGCACTCCATTCTCAGCCTAACTGGTGTCAGCTATTTGGTTCACCAGCAGCCGGCTCTGTTCGCTCTGTTGCAACTGGCTGGTGGCAGCTATTTAACCTATCTCGGTTACGGTGCTCTAAATGCGACAATCGTTGCCTTTCGTAGAAACCATTGCGAAGGCGAGAAGGACGAGTCTTCCTCTTTGTTGCTCACCAACAAGCGCGAAGCTTTCTCTCGTGGTTTTGCAACCAACATTCTTAATCCCAAGGCGCTGGTGTTTTTTGTCAGTTTAATGTCGAGCCTAGTTCCTGCCGGCATGTCTTTAGGTGGCAAAGGTATTGCCCTAGTGATTCTTTGGAGTTTGTCGTTATTTTGGTTTTCTTTTCTTGCTTGGGCGCTATCCACACAGCGTATGCAACGCAAAGTTAAAGCATTTGCTGTCTACATTGATGGCTTATGTGGTGTTATTTTTAGCGTGATTGGTTTAAGTATTTTGTGGCAATCAGCATCAAATTTACTGGCGCAGCTTTGAGTCATCCTCACAATTGTTTGAGCAACCTCACACCTTGCTATCAGACTCATATCGAAAATAGTACCGAAATGCCCACCACCTTGTGCGAGATCTCTTATGCATAAGTAAGTAAAAACAACTTTCTCATTAAGAAAAATACACCACAACCAACTCAAGTCATTGATAAATAAAGATACGTACAAATTTCGAGCGAATTTTTATGTGGAAAAACGTTTGCGTAGTATTGCTGAACATCTACGAATCGGTAATATGAACCTTGTCGGAAGGATGCTGACACGGAACAGGAAATTACCACGGATTAGGTAATCTTCAGGAAGAAGATACGGTTATTCAGGATGAATAGTCGGCATGGAAAGCAAATTGGACATTGAACGGACGCAATAGTAACTAGGATGGTTGCTACTAAGGATGGGAAATGGACACCTCTGGATGAGGCAAGGACTGATCATCAGGATGATGAAAAGGACACCGCTCAGGGAACAAGCGAAGTGAGCTAACGAGGATTGTTAGCAGACCAGGATAGGGTCAAGGACACCGCTAGGATGGCGATGAATGGACTAAGCTGAAGGATGTCAGCATACTATCAAGGATTAGATGCATGGAGCACCTATAGTAGCCGGATTGCTGCGAGTAAGACTATAACCCCGATGGGCGTAAGCCCTCGGGGTTTTTCTTTATTCTTCAAAAGATAAATGAAGTTAACGCCACCTTTACAGCTTTTCTAACTTAGCGTAAGCAGTGACTAACCATTTGATCCCTTCACCATTAAAGGCGACCTGAACTCGGCTCTGCGGGCCACTGCCTTCAAAGTTGATGATCGTTCCTTCACCAAACTTAGGGTGAAGCACTCGAGAACCTAGGCTAAAGCCTGTTTCATTAAAGTTCTCTTTGACCACGGTTTGACTAAAGCGTCCCGAGCTTGCTGGGCGGCTCACTTGCGCTTTCATACGCACTTCATCAAGACAGGTTTCCGGTAGTTCGCGAATAAAGCGCGATGGTTTATGGTACTTGTCTTGACCATATAAGCGGCGCATCTCTGCATAAGTGATGTAAAGCTTCTCCATTGCACGGGTCATACCCACATAGCAAAGACGTCGCTCTTCTTCTAAGCGACCCGCTTCTTCTACCGACATTTGGCTTGGGAACATACCCTCTTCGACACCAACCATGAAGACAAGTGGAAACTCCAGACCTTTCGCACTGTGCAGCGTCATTAGCTGCACGGCATCATCAAATTCATCAGCCTGACCTTCACCAGCCTCTAGAGCGGCGTGCGTCAAAAAGGCCGTCAATAGCGTCATTTCTTCCGCTTCTTCTGGCTTTTCAAATTGGCGTGTTGCCGTGACAAGTTCTTCCAAGTTCTCAATACGAGCCTTGGACTTCTCGCCTTTCTCCTGTTCGTACATTGCGAACAGACCAGAGTATTTGATGACGTGGTCGGTTTGCTCATGGAGCGACATCTCACATGTGTCATCTTCAAGCGCAAGAATCAGCTCGACAAAGCGACTTAATGCCCCCGCAGCTCTTCCTGCCAGTACTTTTTCGTCTAGCAAAGCGATACTCGCTTCCCACATGGTGCAACCACGGTCGCGTGCAGCAAAGCGAATTGTCTCGAGTGTTTTATCTCCAAGGCCACGCGTCGGTGTATTGACCACTCGCTCGAAGGCTGAGTCATCATTTCGATTACTCATTAAACGCAGGTAGCTAAGTGCATCTTTGATCTCTTGGCGCTCGAAGAATCGCATACCTCCGTAAATACGATACGGGAGCCCCGCCTGAATTAACGCTTCTTCTAACACACGCGATTGGGCGTTATTGCGGTACAGCATAGCGGCATCGTTGAGTGCTCCGCCTTTGTCTTGCCACTCTTTAATTTTGTTGACGACAAAACGGGCTTCATCCAGCTCGTTATAAGCGGAGTAAACAGAAATAGGCTCACCTTCAACCCCATCCGTCCACAACTCTTTGCCCATACGCTCGGTATTATTGGCGATCAGAGTATTTGACGCTTCGAGAATCGTTTTTGTCGAACGGTAATTCTGCTCAAGGCGAATGGTATTAACGCTAGGGAACTCACGAGTAAATTTTTCAATATTTTCGATTTTAGCGCCACGCCAGCCATAAATGGACTGGTCATCATCACCAACAATCATTACATGAGCTTCAGACCCTGCCATCATGCGTAACCACGCATACTGAATGTTGTTGGTATCCTGAAATTCGTCGACCAGAATATGCTTGAAACGAGCCTGATAGTGTTCACGGATATGCTTTTTATCCCGCAGTAACTCATGCGCTCGCAGCAATATTTCGGCAAAGTCGACCAATCCTGCTCTATCACAAGCCTCTTGATAAGCGGTATAGAGTTGCAGATACGTTTTTGTCACGGGGTCATGGTACGCATCAATGTGATTAGGACGTAGACCCTCATCTTTTTTGCCATTGATCCACCAGCCTACTTGGCGAGCTGGCCACTGCTTCTCATCGAGATTCTGTGCCTTGATTAAGCGACGCAATAAACGTTGCTGATCATCACTATCAATGATCTGAAAATCTTCAGGTAGCTGAGCATCCAAATAGTGAGCACGTAGAATACGGTGACAAATTCCGTGGAAAGTCCCATTCCACATTCCAGATGCGCTGCCCATCATCAGTTCTTCGATACGCCCACGCATTTCTGCTGCCGCTTTATTGGTAAAAGTGACCGACATAATTGAAAAAGGCGAAGCTTGCTCAACCGACATCAACCATGCAATACGGTGAACTAACACACGTGTTTTACCACTGCCCGCACCGGCTAGGACAAGTAAATTTTCTAGGGGGGCGGCAACAGCCTCACGCTGTTTATCGTTCAGGCCATCGAGAAGTAATGAAGGATCCATGGGGGCTCAGCTACTGGTTATCTATACATGAAAAACCATTATACCCGAGTGACTTCAAGATGCTAGCAGCAGTAGACCCAAGTCTATTGATTGAACCTTTACGGATTCACGACGAAATGCGACCCATTTCACCATAAAAATATCTCAAATTGACCTCGCTCAACAGCGGCATAACCAAGTTAAGAATCCCCAAGACTTGCTGCCTCCATGTGACGAGTGCCGACATAGTAACAAAAAAAGCATCGCTGCAGCAGCGATGCTCTTCATTATTGATACCGTTGTTATTTTTGAGATCTATTAAGCAGAAATACCCGCATGACGAAGTAATGCGTCAATCTGCGGCTCACGGCCTCGGAAACGCTTAAACAGTTCCATTGGCTCTTCGCTGCCACCCATCTCTAGAATATTGTTCAGGAAGCTCTTACCCGTTTCAGTGTTGAAGATTCCCTCTTCTTCAAAACGAGAAAACGCATCCGCTGAAAGTACTTCTGCCCACAGATAGCTGTAGTAACCCGCACTATAGCCACCAGCAAAGATATGACTGAAGCTGTGCGAGAATCGGTTCCATTCTAAGCTCGGTAGAACGGCAACTTTAGATTTTACGTCTGCCAATGTTTCAAGCACTCGTGGACCGATATCTGGATCAAATTGAGTATGAAGAGTGAAATCAAACAAACCAAATTCTAGCTGACGAAGAATAAACATCGCAGACTGGAAGTTTTTCGCTGCTAGCATCTTCTCTAGCATCTCTTTTGGTAAGGGTTCACCCGTTTCAAAGTGGCCAGAGATAAAGGCGAGTGCCTCTTCTTCCCAGCACCAATTTTCTAAGAACTGACTTGGCAGTTCCACAGCATCCCAAGGAACACCATTTATGCCAGAGACCGCGCCAGTCTCAACCTGAGTCAACATATGATGGATACCGTGGCCAAATTCATGGAACAAGGTGACGACTTCATCATGAGTAAATAGTGCAGGTTTATCACCAACTGGACGGTTAAAGTTACAAGTCAGGTAAGCAACCGGTGTTTGCAGCTCACCCTGCTCATTGATGCGACGAACACGACATTCGTCCATCCAAGCACCGCCACGCTTATGCTCACGAGCATACAGATCGAGGTAGAAGCTACCACGAAGCTGGTCATCAGCGTCAAAAATATCAAAGAAGCGCACTGACTCATGCCAGGTGTCGACACCGTCACGCTCTTTAACTGTCATGCCGAAGACTCGATTTAGCACTTCAAACAGACCACTCACCGCTTTTGCTTCTGGGAAGTAAGGACGCAGTTCCTCATCAGAAATCTGGAACAAATGCTGTTTCTGTTTCTCACTGTAATAAGCGATATCCCATAAATTCAGCTCATCTACACCAAATTCACTTTTCGCAAACTGGCGTAACTCTTCAACCTCTCGCTCACCCTGAGGTTTTGCTTTGCTTGCTAAATCGTTGAGGAAGCCAAGGACTTGCGACGGACTTTCTGCCATCTTGGTTGCTAACGACTTTTCACTGTAGGTATTGAAACCCAGCATACGTGCAATTTCAAAACGCAGCTTCAATTGCTCATTGATGATTTCAGTGTTATCCCATTCACCCGCTTTCGGTCCACGGTCTGATGCTCGGGTCACATAGGCTTCATACAACTCTTTGCGTAGCTCTTGATTGTCGCAGTAGGTCATTACCGGAAGATAAGATGGAATGTCCAACGTCAGTAAATAGCCATCCAGCTCTTTCGCTTCAGCAGCGGCTTTGGCTGCCGCCAGTGCCGACTCAGGCATACCTGCCAACTGTTCTTCATCTTCAATGTGCTTAGTCCAGCCCATAGTGGCATCAAGCACATTGTTGGAGAACTTCGACCCTAACTCAGACATGCGCTTACTGATTTCGCCGTAGCGATGCTGTTCATCGGCTGGTAAACCAATCCCAGACAACTCAAAATCGCGTAACGAGTCGGTGATCGTTTTCTTCTGCGCTTGAGTTAACGAAGCAAAAGCTTCACTCGATTTCATCGCTTTATACGCTTCAAACAGACCTTTGTGCTGACCAACCCAAGTACCATATTCGGATAAAAGCGGCAGACAGCTCTCGTACGCGTCACGAAGCTCATCACTGTTCATGACTGAGTTCATATGACTGACAGGAGACCAAATACGACTTAAGTGATCATCCACTTCTTCAATCGGCGCAACAAGGTTGTCCCATGTTGGTTCCGTATTACCCGCCAAAACCTGTTCAATTTTAGCGCGGCAATCAGCAATCGCCTTTTCTACCGCTGGCTTAACATGTTCCGGTTTAATCTGAGAAAATGGCGGCAAATCGGTAAAGTTAAGAAGTGGGTTCGACATAAATCATTCCTTTTTTTGGATAACGCAAACCTAGATAAAATTGGTTATCTAGAGCATGTTGGTCTGTGTTAATTCTTATTGGTCTTAAATAGTAAATATAGGTAGGTTCAGCAATTTTCAATAGTAACGTATACTAACTGCCATCATTCATCATGCTCTTTGCACCTATTCTGAGAGAAATATTTTGTTAAGTTACCGCCATAGCTTTCACGCAGGCAACCATGCCGACGTCATTAAGCATATTGTTCAAAGTCTTATCCTCGACTCTTTGAAGCAAAAAGAGAAGCCGTTTGTCTATCATGACACCCATTCAGGTGTAGGTCGCTACGATCTAACCCACGAGTGGTCAGAGAAAACTGGTGAGTATAAGCAAGGCATTGCACGCGTTTGGCAACAAAATGATATCCCAGACGAAATTCACAGCTATTTAGATTCGATTAAAGTGCTGAATAACGGTGACACGCTACGTTACTACCCGGGTTCACCTCGTGTTGCTCGTGCTCATTTACGTCAGCAGGATCGTATGGTACTGACTGAGCTGCACCCAGCCGATCACCCATTGCTTGAGCAAGAATTCCATCGTGATCGTCAAGTGAGCATCTACAAAGAAGATGGCTTCAAACGACTAAAAGCCAGTTTGCCACCGCAAGAGCGACGTGGTTTGGTGTTAATTGACCCTCCCTATGAGCTGGCTAAAGAGTACCGTGATGTAGTGCAGGCAATTTTCCAAAGCTATAAGCGTTGGGCGACGGGTATCTATGCCATTTGGTATCCCGTGGTTAACCGTTGCGATATCGAAGATATGATTGAAGGTTTACAAGGTCTTGGCATTCGTAAGATTCTTCAAATCGAACTCGGTGTTGCGCCAGATACCAATGAACGCGGTATGACTGCCTCTGGCATGATTGTCATTAACCCGCCTTGGAAACTGGAAAGCCAAATGCAGGAAATTCTGCCGTTTCTAAAGCAAGCAATTGCGCCTGCGACGGGTCACTATAAAGTGGAATGGATTGTTCCTGAATAACTCGACTGGCGGCGTAACCGCACCAAGATAAAAGCAAAACAACGCAGAAAAATTAAGCAGGATAGATTGAGTTCAACCGATCTATCCTCCATATCTACAATAACAAATTATTATTTGCAGGATGCTTGCGACCTGACTCGCCAGAATGAGCCGAGTCGCTGCACCTCAGAACATGGAGAAAGTCATGGCGACTCATTTTGATTACATCTGTATCGGCGGCGGCTCAGGCGGCATTGCATCAGCAAACCGTGCGGCAATGTACGGCGCAAAAGTAGCCCTAATTGAAGCTCAAGACCTAGGTGGCACGTGTGTTAATGTTGGCTGTGTTCCTAAGAAAGTGATGTGGCACGGAGCCCAAATTGCTGAAGCAATGCATTTATACGCGGAAGACTATGGTTTTGATGTTGATGTAAAAAGCTTTGACTGGAGCAAGTTGGTTGAAAGTCGTCAAGCATACATCGGTCGTATTCACGAATCTTACGATCGCGTTCTTGGCAACAATAAAGTTAATGTCATCAAAGGCTTTGCTAAATTTGTCGACCAGAAAACCGTTGAAGTGAACGGTGAACACTACACTGCCGATCATATCCTGATTGCTGTGGGTGGACGCCCAACGATTCCGAACATCCCTGGTGCAGAATACGGCATTGACTCTAACGGTTTCTTCGAACTAAACGAGCAACCAAAACGTGTTGCTGTTATTGGCGCAGGCTACATTGCAGTTGAGATCGCAGGGGTACTGAACGCTTTAGGGACAGAAACGCACCTATTCTGCCGCAAAGAATCTCCGCTACGTAGCTTCGACCCAATGATCATTGATACTTTGGTTGAAGTGATGGCAGCAGAAGGTCCAACTCTGCATACTCACTCAGTACCGAAAGAAGTGGTAAAAGAAGCGGATGGTAGCCTGACTCTGCACCTAGAAAATGGCAATACACAAAACGTTGACCAATTAATCTGGGCTATCGGCCGTCATCCTGCAACCGATGCGATCAATCTTGCATCGACTGGCGTACAAATCAATGATCACGGTTACATCAAAGTAGACGAATTCCAAGCCACTAACGTTCCTGGCATCTACTGTGTTGGCGACATTATGGAAGGTGGTATCGAACTCACTCCTGTCGCCGTTAAAGCGGGTCGTCAGCTTTCTGAGCGCCTGTTTAATAATAAACCAAACGCTAAGATGGACTATGAACTCGTACCTACAGTTGTATTCAGCCACCCACCAATCGGTACTATCGGCCTAACGACTCAGGAAGCCGAAGAGAAGTACGGTAAAGAGAACATCAAGGTCTATACTTCTGGCTTTACAGCGATGTACACCGCCGTCACTCAGCATCGTCAACCATGTAAAATGAAGCTGGTATGTGCTGGTGAAGAAGAGACAGTCGTTGGCCTACATGGTATCGGTTTCGCGGTAGATGAAATGATCCAAGGATTTGGCGTAGCGATGAAGATGGGTGCAACTAAAGCAGATTTTGACTCTGTTGTGGCTATTCACCCAACGGGCTCTGAAGAGTTCGTGACAATGCGTTAATCCGCATAAGTCTTGAAAAGGATGCCTCGGCATCCTTTTTTATTACCCTATATCATTTAGAAACCAACTAAAGTCACTTTCCCCAACGCCATATCGCCAAACTGACAAGCAAAATCGATTCGTTTACCGGCTTCTTTGCCATACAGTGTTTTTAGCTTATCAAATACTTCAGGTATGTAACTGACGTTCTTGAGGCGTAAGCTCTTACGCGTTTGGCTATCAAGAAAGGCAAGAGCGGAAAGCGATAGCACCTTTTGGCAGCCATCCAGCATCGCTTTACCAACCAGTTTACTCTGCAAAGCCTGAGAAATTTCCTGAGTCGAAACTCCATTCTTCGCTTGTGACATGATACATATTGCTGGCAAATCTAGCATAGCAACCGCTCTTGGACGCTGCGTGGCACTATCCTCATACACGGCCAACAAACAGGGAATTTTACTTTCATCGAATGGCTCTGGAGGCAGCTGACACAGTACCAACTTTTCACCCAGCTCGCGTTGCAACAGCTTTTCGAGTTGAGAGAGTTTAGGTAATGCCAACTCTTTGTGGACTTCACCAATAGAGTCCAAGGTTTTCTTACTTTCCTCCACACCTTGAACCAAAGGCAGTAAGAGCTTATGCAGATCGGCATCTTCAAATGGCTTTGTAAGAACAAAACTTGCTCCTGCCTCTTTGGCTTGTCGGATTTGCAACTGGTCATCGACCGTCGTGATCATCCCGATTTTTATCGCATCACCCAGCTTCATCAGTTCGTTAATCAAGGTAAGGCCGGACATTTCAGGCATATACCAATCGGTTAGCACAATCTCAGGATGCCACTCCTGAGCAATCTTTACTGCTTCGCGAACATCGCAGGTTTTTTTGATCGATAGACGGCAGTAACCAAAGCTTTCTAAGCCTCGCCTGGCAATCTCCAATAAAGAGCTGCAAAAAGAGAAACAACAGATGCTAGCGACCATCGAAGCTTACAAACAGAAGTTAGCCGAAAAAGGCGATGTCGATTCTCTCACCGCAAAACTAGAAGCATCTCAACAGCAATTGCATCATATGACAAAAGAGAAGGACTTTGTTGAAAAGAAATATCTCGAACTGGTGCAAGAGTCGCAAACGAAAAATCAGTAGCGCACACTACTGATTTTTCCTCTACTTCACACAAACCACATTGAGCAGCGACGTTCCTTTCAATTGGTTGACCTTGCCACTGCTAAATAAGCCTGTTTTTTCGGCGCCCCAATAAGGTAAATGGACTGGCCACTCATCTTTTGTCATCACATTAGAGTCGAGGAGAGCCTGCCATTCTGACGCTGTCGCCATACGCATTTTCATACGGTAACAAATTTTGTACGCACCTTCATAGTCTAAGCGATTCCAAGGGATCTCATGTTCCATATAAAACTGTTCGTCTTTAAGCATCCAATATGGAACGACATACTCCACTCCCGCTATCGATGCTGAACGACGAACAGTAATGGATTTATCTTCTGCTGGTTCATTCGTCGCTTTAGGTTGAGGAACCACCGTTGGCTGAGCTTTGGCTGGAGCGGGAATCACTGTCGTGGCTTGACCTTTACCCTGACTCAACTCACTGACAACCGGTTTAGGCTTAGATGGCTGAGTTTTTGGCGTCGCACTGGGCTTTTTAGCGGGAGCCCCTTTTACAATTTCACGAATGAATGATTGCTGATAACCAGATTGCTTCTGAACCTTATCTAAATCTTGTCTAGCCGTGGTGAAATCCTTATATGGACCAATGAGGCAGCGGTAGGCTTTTGCCTCCGGCTTATTCCATACATCCATCGTAATATGAGGATAGATTTTCTTAGCATGGGCAACCGAAAATGGCTGACTAAAAACACCACACTGAATCCAAAATGTCGATTCTTGGCCTACCGGCTTGGATTTGCCCCACAAACCTTTCCCTATTGGACAAGTCTGATCCAAAAGCGGCAACTCATTCGCCGATACCTGAATTGCATCGCAAAGGATTTCTTCTGCCAAGGTCGGTAATGACACGGTAGGCAACGCCAATATTGCGAGAAAAGACCAATACTTGAAAAATGATTGCTTCGGCTTTGAGGCCATATCTATACCCATACTATCTAAACTAATCTAAGTGTACTCACCTAGGATGATAACTATAGTGACGCAGTAGAGGTTTTACTGCCCTGAAAGTGAGAATGCAAAAAAAGAGCCGTAATAGATTACGACCCTTAGTTTAGTGAGTTTTTTATCGCCAAATCTTAGGCTTGGATCACCCTTTGTAGATTTTTGGGTTAAATACATCACGTAACCAGTCACCAAGCAGATTGATAACTAGAACCAATGTGATCAGCACAACACCAGGGAATGCTGTAATCCACCATGCACCAGAGAAAATGTAGTTAAATCCAATACTAATCAAGGCACCCAGTGAAGGTTGGTCTACCGGCAGACCCAAACCTAGGAACGAAAGTGCCGCTTCAGACATGATAGCATTTGCCACCTGTACAGTAGAGATAACCAAAATCGGCGACAGACAGTTCGGTAGGATGTGACGGAACATGATACGTGGTGCTTTAAAGCCCATTACACGTGCCGCTTCTACATACTCTTTCTTCTTCTCGGCAAGCACGGAAGCACGAATCGTACGCGCATACTGAGGCCACTCAGCCACACCGATGATAACCACCAGCATCACCACCGCATATTGGCTATAAAAGTCACTACCAAAACTCGCCTTAAAGATAGCAGAAACGATGATAGCAACCATCATGGTTGAGAAAGATAGCTGCACATCAGCGAAACGCATCAAGAAGCTATCAATACGTCCACCGAAGTAACCTGCTGATAGACCAATGATGATACCAAGAACTAACTGCAAGCCTACAGCTAGAAAGCCGATAGTCAGCGATAGACGAGAGCCGTATAGGATTGTAGAAAGGATGTCACGCCCCTGCTCATCAGTACCAAGAACAAAGCGCTCGTCACCACCGTCCATCCAAGATGGCGGCAGTTCAGAATCCATGATATCGATGGAGGCAAGATCGTAAGGGTCTGTCGGTGCCAATACAGGTGCGGCTAACGCCATGACTAAAAACATCATAAACACAGTAAAGCTCGCCATCGCAACTTTATCGCGTTTGAAGTAATACAAGAAATCCGATTGTTTGAAACGCTCCCAATGAGAAGGAGCAGCTGCTGTTTGACTCATGATTATGCTCCTTTACCTGTCAGGTTTACCGTCGGGTTGATGATGCCATACAGCAAATCAACAATAGTGTTGGTTACCACGAAAATCAGACCAACAAAAATGACGTACGCTGTGATAAGTGGTGTATCAACGCGGTTGATTGCCTCTAGGAAAAGGAAACCTGTACCTGGCCATTGGAAAACCGTTTCAGTCAAGATGGTATACGCAACCATAGTACCAATCTGTACACCACCTACGGTAAGTACAGGTAGCATGGTGTTCTTCAATGCGTGCTGGTAATAAATTTTATTCAGAGCCAGACCTTTCGCTTTGCCAAACTTGATGTATTCCGAGCTTAGTACTTCAAGCATTTCAGAACGTACAAGACGAATAAACAGAGGTAGCATGATTGATGCGAGCGCGATACATGGCAAGATCAGGTGCGCTAAGCCGTCGAGAGTAAAATATCCAGACTCCCAGCCTAGAACATTTGCCGTCTCCCCTCGACCATAAGATGGTAACCAGTTTAGCTCTATCGAGAAGACGTACATCAGCATAATTGCGGTCAAGAACACCGGAATCGATATGCCAATGCTACTGAAAGCCATCACCACTTTGGTCAATATACTTTTTGGGTGAATGGCAGAGTAAACGCCCAATGGAATCGAACAAGCAACGATAATCACCGTTGCGCCAAATACCAGCTCAAGCGTTGCAACCAGCTTATCTAGAATGACTTCAACCGCAGGGCGTTTGAAGAAATAAGAAGTACCTAAATCACCTTGTAGCGCAGAGGTTACAAAGCGAGTGTATTTTGTAATGAAGGGATCATTCAGACCCAGCTCGTCACGCAGAGCTTGACGCTCAGCTTCCGAAACTGATTGACCAACAAGCTCACGCAATGGGTCGCCGAGGTTATCCTGAATGGCAAACGCCACTAGACTGATCACAAACATCACTATCAGTGCCTGAAACAGGCGCTTGACCAGAAACGAAAACATTCCTTGCCCCTTAACTTTCCATAGATTTCAGTCTGCGAACCCGAATCCCTTTCACCGACTGGGCGAAGAGGGCTGCTGGTCGCAATCTTCAGTCTTAAAAATGGCACTTAACCCGACTGAAACAAAGTTAAGCACCAAAAATTAGCGGGCATCTGCATGACGCAGATGCCCTACTTACTTCAACTTATTTAACGACTAGGTCACCGAAGTAAGGGAAGTCCATCGCATTCACGATTGGAGCGATATCTACATTAGATTTCGCACCCCATGCTAGGTTCTGCCAGTGTAGAGGAACAAACGCAGCTTCGTTGTACAGAGTCGCTTCCACTTTCTGAAGCATTTGCGCACGCTTAGCTGGATCCGTTTCTACGTTTGAATCCATAACCAGCTTGTCAACTTCAGCGTTTGAGTAGTGGCCACAGTTGTACTGACCTTTACCTGTTTCTTCGTTGCGAGTCATTGTTAGGAACTCAGAGAAGTTCGCTGAATCTTCTGTATCTGAGTGCCAACCAATCATCAGCATGTCTGCCGCACACTTATCAAACTCTGGCCAGTATTGCGCTTTAGGCATAGTTTTTAGATCAACCTTAATGCCAATCTTAGATAGCATAGCTGCCGCAGCCTGAGCAATTTTCGCATCGTTCACGTAACGGTTGTTTGGCGCCATCATCGTTAGCGTAAAGCCATCTTCGTAGCCCGCTTCCTTCATTAGAGCTTTCGCTTTCTTCAGGTCATAACGAGGCACTAGATCTGCACTGTAACCTGCGTAGCCTTCAGGGCCTTGTTGACCAGCAACAGTCGCGAAACCTTTCATGATTTTCTGAACAATGCCTTCGTTGTTGATTGCATGAACAATCGCCTGACGAACGCGAACATCTTTAAGTGCTTCGTTACTGTTTTGGTTCATTTGGAAGGTGATAATACGTGTACCTGGTAGTGTTACTAGGTTTACGTTTTTCGCCTCTTCTACACGCTTGTGGTCATTTGGTGCTACAGGCGCGATCATATCTACGTCACCAGAAAGAAGAGCCGCTACGCGAGTTGCATCTTCCTTGATTGGAACAAGAGTTAGCTTATCAACATTACCTTTAGACTCTTTGTCCCAGTAACCTGGGAAGCGTTCAAACTCAACTTTTACGCCTTGCTCACGAGAAGTAACGATGAATGGACCTGTACCAGAAACGTTGGTCGAAGCGAATGAGTTACCGTGCTTCACAACTTCGCCTTTATCTTTACCGTCAACCGTTGTACCTGAGTAGAACTTGCTGTCCATTGGGAAGATGTAAGTCGCAGTTTGAAGAACCAGTGGGTAAGCACCCTTAGAAACAAGTTCAACTGTGTAGTCGTCTACTTTGACCATCTTTTCATATGGTTCAAAGATAGCTTTAAAGTCTGGAGAATTTTTCAGACGCTCAAACGTCCAAACCACGTCATCTGCCGTTAGCTCGTTACCAGAGTGGAACTTAACGCCTTGACGCAATGTGAAACGGAATGTTGTCTCATCAACACGTTCCCATTTTTCAGCAAGACGAGGTTCAAAATCTAACTTTTGTGTGTAACGAACTAGTGGATCAAACACCATGTGAGACATTTGCAGTGTGCCGCCAGATAGCTGCTCATGCGGGTCAAGTGATACTGGATCTGCGTCATACGCGACGGTGATATCTGCTGCAGCTGCGCTAAAGCTTAAGCCTGCTGCCATCAAAGCCACTGCTAGTTTGCTTTTCATGGTTTTCATGCATAACTCCTTATGCGGGATTCATCCCTAGTTGTTGTATTTGCTTCTGTTTATGTCCCGTCAACCGATGTAGACGGGAAAGACTTACGACTTACGCCGTTTTTACTTCTTCTCTTAAGCCTGTAAATTCAGGCATTAAAGAAATCAGTTGTTTACTGTATTCGTGCTGAGGTGTTCTAAACAGCTGCTCAGTTGGGGCAACTTCCAATAATGTCCCCATTTGCATCACACCCACTCGATCGCACATCTGGCGAATGACTGGCAAGTCGTGACTGATAAACAGCATGGTTAGATTCAACTCATCTTGTAAATCTTTAAGTAGGTTGAGTATCTGTGCCTGTACCGACACATCGAGTGCCGATGTCGGCTCATCACAAATTAGCAGACGCGGGCGCGTCGCAAGTGCACGGGCAATCGAAATACGCTGACGCTGACCGCCTGAAAATTCATGTGGGTATTTCACCCCAGCCATCTGACTCAGACCAACGTGATCAAGTAGATCGTTAACGATCTGTCTGGTTTCTGCTTCACTGTTAGTCAACTTATGGAAACGAATCGGCTCTGCGATGATATCGAAAATCTTCATACGCGGATTCATTGAAGTGTATGGATTCTGAAACACCATCTGCATCTGACGGCGTAAAGGACGACGCTCTTTCTCTGATTTCAGTGATGTTAAGTCGATCCCTTCGAATGTTACCTTGCCTGAGTTAGGCGCATACAAACCAGCGATGACACGTGCAATCGTCGATTTGCCCGAACCAGACTCACCAACGAGACCAAATGTTTCACCTTCAAATACTTCAAAACTGACGTTGTTAGATGCTTGAACATATTCACGACGACTTTCAAATAACGAATCTTTCGTCACAAAACGTAGATTTACGTTTTCTACACTAAGCAGAGAGCCAGTGTATTCACGGTGATCCTGACTTTGACCTAGCCAGTGATTTTTCACATCTAGCGGCTCCATTTCTTGAGCTTCTTCGATGTAACTTACCAATGGAAAGCGATCCAGCTTCATATCTGAACGTGGAACCGCAGAAATCAAACTGCGTGTATAGGCGTGATCAGGGTCGCCAAGTACTTTTGTCGTAGGACCAAACTCAACCAAGTCACCACGATACATAACCGCAACGCGATCAGTCACGTTGGAAACCACACCCATATCGTGTGTTACCAACATACAACCAACGTTGTTCTTGATACACAACTCACGAATAAGCGATAGGATCTGATCTTGAATAGAAACGTCTAATGCCGTCGTTGGTTCATCGGCAATGATCAAGTCTGGCTCACCCGCAAGCGCAATCGCAATCACAACGCGCTGACGCATACCACCAGAGAACTGGTGCGGATACTGTTTTAAACGGTTTTCTGGTTGTGGAATACCCACCTGCTGCATTAGAGAAAGCGCACGCTTATAGGCTTCCTCATCCGTTACCTTCATGTTGGCATGAATGGTTTCTTTCAACTGCTGCTCAACGGTAAATAGTGGGTTTAGAGAAGTCATTGGATCTTGGAAAATAAATCCAATTTTTGAACCGCGAACACTGCGCATCTGCTCCGGACTTAGTCCAGAAATCAACTCACCATCGAGATAAACATCGCCGCTTGCAATTCGCCCAGGGGGGCTTAATAGATCGATAACCGCATTTCCAACGGTCGATTTGCCCGCGCCTGACTCGCCCACTACGCCGACGATTTCACCACGTTCGATATTGAATGAGAGAGATTTAACTGCGGCATGAACACCATGACGCGAAGGGTACTCTATTCGAAGGTTTTTAACTTCTAAAAGTGACATTACCAGACCTCTACTGCTTTGGCAGCTTTCTGCCCTGTCTGAAAAGTGAATCCATTCATACCAGTCCTATACCTAGGTTTCGATACCAAAATTAGGTATAGCGTTCTGGTAATTTATAAGCTCATCAATTTGGCAAATAATTCACAGAAAAGCAACAAATATAGGATAAAAAGTCGAAATAGAACAAGAAGCAAGCAGTTTTAAGAAATAAATATGCAATCACACTGGATCATTGCTCAATTCAAAAATCTTAAACACGCGCTAAAAAGGCTTATTTTTAAATGCCTATAGTTATTTGATACAGCTTTTGGTTATAAGAAAGCCAAAACAACAATAGAATAAAAATTCACGCAATCAACCTTTAAGTGCTTTAACAAAATAAAAACAAAACACCAGCCAAAGAATAAAAAACCGAATCAAATCACAAATTAAAGCCACAAAGACGAAGCTTATAATAAATAAATCACACAAACTCAGACTAAAACACTGCTGTTTTTGTGCGAAATTTACTCACATTAAAATAGGAATAATACAAACTGATGAGTTGGGGTATATAGCGGTAGTTTGTTGGTTTACTCACTATTTCTCTGAGCTCTATTGAAGGCAATGTTAAGGGATGAAAAACAATCTTTGAGATGCAAAAAAGCCCTAGTCTTTCGGCGCGGACGGCCAGTCTAGGGCTTCTCAATAGTGGTCGGTAAAGAGCCATATTCTGAACATCGGACGAACCCCCACTCGGGTTCGATACAAAGTTCAGACATCAGAAAGTAAAAAAGCCCTAGTCTTTCGACTAAGGCTTCAATAGTGGTCGGTGAAGAGGGATTCGAACCCCCGACCCTCTGGTCCCAAACCAGATGCGCTACCAAGCTGCGCTATTCACCGACTTGTGTTTTATCTCGACTTTCATCAAGAATGGAAGCAAAGCTACCATAATAATGGGGTGGCTAACGAGACTTGAACTCGCGACAACCGGAATCACAATCCGGGGCTCTACCAACTGAGCTATAGCCACCATCAATTTTAGGTTTACCGCTTTAATGTAGCCATAAACTAAGATAGTGGTCGGTGAAGAGGGATTCGAACCCCCGACCCTCTGGTCCCAAACCAGATGCGCTACCAAGCTGCGCTATTCACCGAGCAAATAATGGGGTGGCTAACGAGACTTGAACTCGCGACAACCGGAATCACAATCCGGGGCTCTACCAACTGAGCTATAGCCACCACTGAAATTTTTACCGATACACCTTTAGACGAATGGCACGCCCGAAAGGATTCGAACCTTCGACCTTTGGCTCCGGAGGCCAACGCTCTATCCAACTGAGCTACGGGCGCATGCCCTATCGGCGGAGTGGAATAATACGTATATCACACAATGTCGTCTAGTACTTTTTCAACTTTTTTTATCGTTTGGTGCCTTTTTGGGCAATTAAAGTGTGATAAACCCCTATTTCCCACCAGATATACCCCTTGATGCGGTTAACTTGTTGTTTATTGCAACAAGTTATCAGGATATAATCACCCATTATTTACATTGATTTAACAGCAAATCATCTTATGAAGGGCTGTTGGTCAGTCACAATCTAATAATAGGTAAGCACGAACTTACCTTCAGGAATGTAAAGTGAGTTTAATGGATATGTCTCGAAAATTATTAACCGCTTTGGTCGCTGCGATTACTTTTTCTAGCGCCTCTTTTGCAGCCAGCGTAAGCCAAGAAGAATATGATGCAATTGCAGAACGTATCAAACCTGTTGGTGATGTCTATCTTGCAGGCGCAGAGCCAGTGAAAGCTGAACCTACTGGTCCACGCGATGGTGCGACAGTGTACGGTACTTTCTGTATCGCTTGTCACTCTTCAGGCGTAAGTGGTGCACCAAAAACCGGTGATGCTGGTGACTGGGCTCCGCGTATCGCTCAAGGTAAAGACGTGCTAACTAACCACGCAATAAATGGCTTCAATGCGATGCCTGCTAAAGGTTCATGTATGGACTGTTCAGATGACGAAATCATCGCTGCAATTGAGCACATGATTAAAGATCTATAAACCGTTCTATATCGATAAGATGGAAAAGGCTTGGATTGTCCAAGCCTTTTTTGTTTTTGCTACTTTTTGAACATCGCTCTTAGATTGGCGATATGTGCTTGGCCTTTTGCCATCCGTTCTTCGGCAGAGACTGGTTTCTTCGTTTGTTCCCACTCAACGTCGTCAAAAGGTAGTTCATCTAAGAATCGACTTTGAGTCGGCTTAATCAACTCACCAAACTGACGGCGCTCCTTACACATGGTAAAAGTCAGCTCTCGCTGAGCTCGAGTAATACCTACGTACATCAAACGGCGCTCTTCCTCGACATTGTCTTCATCTATGCTGGTTTGATGTGGCAGTATCCCCTCTTCACTACCAATTAAGTAAACATAAGGAAATTCCAGACCTTTAGAGGCATGCAATGTCATCAGTTGAACCGCATCGCTATCATCGTCCTCTTCACCACGCTCCATCATGTCGCGCAGGGTCAAACGCTGAACCACCTCTTTAAGGCTTTTCTCTTCTTGGTCATAGTTGTCACCTTCAAGATCCGCCACTATCCAAGAGTACAGATCGGAGACGTTCTTCATGCGCATTTCTGCCGCTTTCGGACTCGACGACGTTTCGTATAACCAATCTTCATAGTTAATGTCTCGAACCAAAGAGCGTACTGCCTCGACGGTATCGCCACGCTCAGCCTGATCCGCAATTTTAACCAACCAAGTCGTAAAGCGACGTAGGTTTTCTAGCCCTCTCCCTGAGAGCGTTTGCTCTAAGCCCATTTCGAAACTTACGTCAAATAAGCTTTTGCCGCGCATGTTGGCATAACTGCCCAGTTTTTCTAAAGTTACTGGACCAATTTCACGTCTTGGCGTATTCACAATGCGCAAAAATGCATTGTCATCATCAGGATTCACCAACATTCTCAGGTATGCCATGATGTCTTTAATTTCTGCGCGGGCAAAAAATGACGTTCCTCCCGAGAGCTTGTACGGCACACGGTTTTGCATCAACGACTTTTCAATTAAGCGTGACTGGTGATTACCACGATAAAGAACAGCATAGTCCTTGTAATCGGTCCGATTAAGAAACTTATGAGCAATCAGTTCGCCCGTGACACGTTCCGCTTCATGATCTTCATTCTTAGCCAGTAGGACTTTGAGTTTTTCCCCATCTGGAATTTCAGAGAACAACGATTTTTCATAAACGTGTGGATTGTTGGCGATTAAAATATTCGCCGCTCTCAGGATGCGGCTCGTTGAACGGTAGTTTTGCTCTAACTTAATCAAACGAAGATTCGGAAAGTCTTCACCAAGCAGGACAAGGTTTTGAGGCTTTGCTCCACGCCATGAGTAAATTGACTGGTCATCATCACCAACCACGGTTAAGCGTCCACGTTCACCTACGATAAGTTTGACCAAATCATATTGGCTAGTGTTGGTGTCTTGGTACTCATCCACCAACAAGTAACGAATTCTATTTTGCCAACGCTGACGAACTTCATGATTGGTTTTTAGCAGCAATACTGGCAATGAAATCAGATCATCAAAGTCGAGCGCGTTATAGGCTTTCATCTGTTTCTGATACATCTCAAAGCAGAACGCAAACAGTTGTTGCTGCTCACCTTTCGCCTGAGCTTTTGCTTGCTCCGGCGTCAACATGTCGTTCTTCCAATTCGAAATAGTGCTCAACAATTGGCGTAACAGGTCTTTATCACCATCGAGCTGTTTCTCTGTCAGCTCTTTCAGTAATGCCATTTGGTCCTGATCATCAAACAGAGAAAAACCTGCTTTTAAACCGAGCGCTTTGTATTCGCGTTTAATGATGTTGAGACCAAGGGTATGAAAAGTCGAGACCATCAACCCCTTTGATTCTTGCTTACCCAATGTCTGGCCAACCCGTTCTTTCATTTCCCGGGCGGCTTTATTCGTAAAGGTCACAGCGGCAATGTTACGAGCCTTGTAGCCACACTGCTGGACCAAATAAGCGATTTTATTGGTAATCACGCGCGTCTTACCTGAACCCGCGCCCGCTAATACTAGGCATGGACCAGATACATACTTTACCGCTTCGTCTTGATTTGGATTCAGCTTCATCGTGTTCTCAGGTGAATAATTCAAATGGTGACTATAATAATGCTGCAACACAGTGATTGCTATGCTCTCAACAACAAGAATTTTGCTTAGTTAGCTAAATAATTTGTTGCATATAACCATCCCTTTTGCATTATAATGAATGAACGTTCATTCACAACCAGATCAATGTAGAATATGTCTGACTCTGAACTCAACGTAGATAAAAGGCAAAAGATCATGGATGCCGCTGAAAAACTGATTGCAGAATCAGGATTTCAGGGACTATCCATGCAAAAGCTAGCTAAAGAGGCTCGTGTAGCTGCGGGCACAATTTATCGCTACTTTTCAGACAAAGAGGATCTCTTGCTGCAAGTTCGCCTAGCTGTCGTTCAACGCAATGCCGAGACTATTCAGCAAGGTGTTACGAACGAAATGACTCTCAAACAGCGTTTTCGAAAAATGTGGTTAAACATTTTCGATTTGTCAGGGTCGAATATCAGCACTTTGAAAAATCGAGCTCAATATGACTCTTTACCATGTGTTCGTAGCCATGAAACTAAAGAGCTTGAGCGCGCGATGTTCAGCAAAGTCGAACAACTGTTTGAAGAAGGGCGTGAACAAGGGATATTTAAACCTTTGGAAAATCCAGTACTTGCTGCTCTCAGTCTTGAGGTTAGCGTCACTCTGGCACGTAAACAATCTCTCGGATATTACCACCTGGATGAAAAAGCGATTGAAGCCGCTATTGAAGCCAGTTGGGATGCGATTACAAAACACTAATTTGGAGTTCTTATCAGAATGAAAAAGTGGACATTCTTTATGCTTCTTATCGCGGTACTGCTGTTTGGCAGCGTGATAGGTTTCAACTTATTTAAACAACAGAAGATTGCCGAGTATATGGCTAATCGCCCCGAGCCAGAGTTTCCTGTCACCGTTACAGAAGTCAAACCGGTTGATTGGGTTCCTGTCATTGAAGCCATTGGTTTTATTGAACCTAACCAAGGTGTTACGGTTGCCAATGAAACCAGCGGTGTCATTGATAAAATCGCATTTGAATCCGGTACTCAAGTTCAAGAAGGCCAACCACTGGTGTTACTCGATTCTGCGGTAGAAAAAGCGAATCTAAAGAGCTCTCAGGCTCGCTTACCTGCGGCTGAAGCGAAATACAAGCGCTACAAAGGTCTATTCACTAAAGGTTCTATCTCTAAAGAAGCCTACGATGAAGCAGAAGCTAACTACTTCTCTCTTCAAGCAGATATTGAAAGTCTAAAAGCTTCAATTGACCGCCGTGAAATCAAAGCGCCATTTGCTGGTGTCGTAGGTATTCGTAATGTTTACCTAGGTCAATACCTGCAAGCTGGTACTGATATCGTACGTTTAGAAGATACTAGCGTTATGCGTCTGCGCTTTACGGTTCCACAAACGGACATTTCTCGTATTTCACTTGACCAAGAAGTCGATATCTTTGTTGATGCTTACCCTGAAAAACCATTTAAAGGTTCTATTTCAGCAATCGAGCCTGCGGTAAATATCCAAAGTGGTCTGATTCAAGTTCAGGCAGATATTCCAAACAGTGATGGCCAGCTACGTAGCGGTATGTTTGCTCGTGCAAATATCATCCTGCCTAAGCTTGAAAACCAAGTGACTCTGCCTCAAACCGCAATCACATTTACGTTATACGGCGACAACGTCTACATCATTTCAGATAAAGATGGTGAAAAGCGCGTAATACAGCAAGTCGTAAAAGTGGGTGAACGCACTCAAGATATCGCACACATCCTTGAAGGTGTTAAACCAGGTGATGTTGTGGTTACTTCAGGTCAAGTGCGTCTAAGCAACCACGCTAAAGTTCGTGTAGTAGAAAGCGATGCAACTACTCCACCAGCTGAAACACCAATGCTGTAACTGGAGGCCTCATGCGCTTTACTGATGTTTTTATTAAACGTCCAGTTTTAGCGGTATCGATCAGCTTTTTGATTGCGCTGCTTGGTTTACAAGCAATCTTCAAAATGCAGGTCCGTGAATACCCTGAAATGACGAATACGGTAGTTACGGTTTCGACCAGTTACTACGGTGCGAGTGCAGACCTAATCCAAGGCTTTATTACTCAGCCTTTGGAGCAAGCGGTCGCACAAGCAGACAATATCGACTATATGACTTCACAATCGGTTTTGGGTAAATCAACCATTACCGTCAACATGAAGTTAAATACGGATCCAAATGCGGCACTGTCAGATGTTCTAGCAAAGACTAACTCGGTTCGTTCTCAGCTTCCTAAAGAGGCCGAAGACCCAACCGTTACTATGTCTACGGGTTCAACAACCGCGGTTCTTTACATCGGTTTCACCAGTGATGAACTCTCTTCAAGCCAAATCACTGACTACCTTGAGCGTGTAATTAACCCTCAGTTGTTCACCGTAAATGGTGTATCTAAAGTTGATTTGTACGGTGGTATGAAATACGCACTGCGTATCTGGCTAGATCCATCAAAAATGGCTGCGTTGGGTCTTACCGCTACGGATGTAATGGCCGTACTGAATGCCAACAACTATCAGTCAGCGACAGGTCAAGCAGTTGGTGAATATGTTCTGTACAACGGTAGCGCGGATACTCAGGTATCAAACGTTGATGAGTTGTCGAATCTTGTTATTAGTACAGACGAAGGCGATGTAACTCGCCTAAGCGATATCGCTAAAGTAACGCTAGAGAAAAGTCACGACGTTTACCGCGCAAGTGCTAACGGTCAGGAAGCGGTTGTTGCAGCAATCAACGCAGCACCAAGTGCTAACCCGATCAATATTGCTGCAGATGTACTAGACCTGTTACCTCAGTTAGAGCGTAACCTACCAAGTACAATCAAGATGAACATCATGTATGACTCAACGATTGCAATCAATGAGTCCATCAATGAAGTAATCAAAACGATTGTTGAAGCAGCGGTTATCGTACTTATCGTGATCACCCTGTTCCTAGGTTCGTTCCGTGCGGTCATCATCCCTATCGTGACTATCCCGCTTTCACTAATCGGTGTAGCGATGGTCATGCAAGGTATGGGTTTCTCGTGGAACCTGATGACACTACTGGCAATGGTACTGGCGATCGGTCTGGTAGTAGATGATGCGATCGTTGTTCTGGAGAACGTCGACCGCCACATCAAGTTGGGTGAGTCTCCGTTCCGTGCAGCCATCATAGGTACGCGTGAAATCGCAGTGCCTGTTATTGCCATGACACTCACGCTAGGTGCGGTATATGCGCCAATCGCGTTAATGGGCGGTATTACTGGCTCACTATTTAAAGAGTTCGCATTAACTCTGGCAGGCTCGGTGTTCGTATCTGGTATCGTGGCACTAACACTATCGCCAATGATGTGTTCAAAAATGCTCAAAGCTAACGAAGAGCCAAGCAAGTTTGAGCAGAAAGTTCACCACATACTGGATGGTATGACTAATCGCTACGCGAAGATGCTTGCAGCAGTTATGCAGCATCGTCCTGTTGTCATTGGCTTTGCTGTCATTGTATTCGCCAGTCTGCCTATGCTGTTCAAGTTCATCCCAAGTGAACTTGCACCATCGGAAGATAAAGGCGTTGTGATGTTGATGGGTACTGCGCCGTCTAACGCAAACTTAGACTTTATGCAGAACACCATGAATGACGTGAACACGATTCTATCTGACCAACCAGAAGTTGCGTTTGCCCAGGTGTTTACTGGTGTACCTAACTCGAACCAAGCGTTTGGTATTGCATCAATGGTACCTTGGAGTGAGCGTGAAGCGAGTCAGTCTGAAGTCGCAAACCGCGTAGGTGGCCTAGTTAAAAATGTCCCAGGTATGGCGGTTACTGCTTTCCAGATGCCAGAACTACCAGGCGCGGGTTCAGGTCTACCGATTCAGTTCGTTATCACCACACCAAATGCGTTTGAAAGTTTATTCTCTATCGCGACAGACGTACTGACTGAAGTGAAGTCTAGCCCTATGTTCGTTTATTCAGATCTCGATCTGAACTACGACTCTGCAACGATGAAAATCAACATCGACAAAGACAAAGCGGGTGCATACGGCGTCACAATGCAAGACATTGGTATTACGCTAAGTACTATGATGGCTGACGGTTACGTAAACCGTATCGACCTGAATGGTCGTTCTTACGAGGTTATTCCTCAGGTTGAACGTAAGTGGCGTCTAAACCCAGAGTCGATGAACAACTACTACGTACGCTCGGCCAATGGCAAAGCAGTACCTCTAGGCAGCTTGATTACTATTGATGTTGTGGCAGAGCCTCGCTCTCTCCCTCACTTCAACCAGCTTAACTCTGCGACTGTGGGTGCGGTTCCTGCACCAGGCACTGCAATGGGTGATGCAATCAACTGGTTCGAAGGTATCGCAGCCGACAAGCTGCCAAGTGGTTACAACCATGACTACATGGGTGAAGCACGTCAGTACGTAACAGAGGGTAGCGCACTTTACGCTACCTTTGGTCTAGCACTAGCGATCATCTTCTTGGTTCTGGCGATTCAGTTTGAATCACTAAAAGATCCATTGGTTATCATGGTGTCGGTGCCCCTCGCGATTTGTGGTGCTCTGATCGCTCTAGCTTGGGGTGCAGCAACGATGAACATCTACTCTCAGGTAGGTCTAATCACGCTGGTTGGTCTGATCACCAAGCACGGCATCTTGATCTGTGAAGTCGCGAAAGAAGAGCAGCTACACAACAAACTCAGTAAGACTGAGGCGGTAATGGAAGCGGCGAAAGTACGTTTACGCCCTATCCTAATGACAACAGCAGCGATGATTGCTGGTCTTATCCCGCTAATGTACGCAACAGGTGCTGGTGCTGCTCAGCGCTTTAGTATTGGTATCGTAATCGTTGCTGGTCTAGCAATCGGTACTATCTTTACGCTGTTTGTACTACCTGTTATCTACAGCTACCTAGCTGAGAAACACAAGCCACTGCCTGTGTTTGTAGAAGATAAAGATTTGGAAAAGCTGGCACGAGTTGATGAAGCGAAAGCGGCTCAGCGTGAACTGTCAGAAAGCAAATAATCTTGAGTAAATGAAAAAGGTCACTTCGGTGGCCTTTTTTTTTATTGGGCACATTCACTGATGGTCGCTTCGAAATTTTACTATCCAAATAGCGACTTTCCCGTATCAATTACATAGAATGAGGGCAAATTGAAAGGAGTTTTAGTCACATGTTTGATCCAAAGAAACTAGAGCAAATTGCTAAACAAATTCACGACTCTATGCCAACACCAGTAAAAGAGCTTGGCGCAGACGTTGACCAAAAAGTGCGTCAGGTTATTCAAGGCCAACTGAACAAACTAGACGTTGTTAGCCGTGAAGAGTTCGATGTCCAAACTCAGGTTCTACTGCGTACTCGTCAGAAGCTTACTGAAATGGAAAAAAAGCTGGCTGATCTAGAAGAGAAGTTAAGCGAGAAAGAATAGCGAGAAGCAAAGCGTTCTTAAAAAAAAGCTTGGTCTACGGAGACCAAGCTTTTTGATTAGATGTTGTGTTTTATGTTGTATTTATTGACCCCAGTCTACCCGGAGTTCTTGCCTAATTTACGTTAACAGATAACGCAAATTAGAGATTCTAAGCTAAACAGATCAGCCGCCTACCGCGATATTTTTCATATCAGTCATGTAACCACGTAGCTCTTCACCAATGTATTCAACTGGGTGGTTACGGATAACATCGTTAACTTCGATAAGACGCGCGTTATCGACTTGGTTAGATGTTTCACCTAAGCCACGACCGATTACGTCAGTACCAATTGAAGGCATGAATTTCTCACGCAGTAGCGGTGTTGCTACGTTTGCAAATAGGTAGTTACCGTATTCAGCCGTGTCTGAAATAACAACGTTCATTTCGTATAGACGCTTACGTGCAACCGTATTAGCAATTAGCGGTAGTTCGTGTAGAGACTCGTAGTACGCAGACTCATCAATGATGCCTGATGCTGTCATCGCTTCGAATGCGAGCTCAACACCTGCACGAACCATTGCAACCATTAGGATACCGTTGTCGAAATACTCTTGTTCAGAGATCTCAACGTCCCCTGCTGGGTAGTTTTCGAATGCTGTTTCGCCTGTCTCAGCACGCCAGCCAAGTAGGTTCGCGTCATCATTAGCCCAGTCAGCCATCATAGTACTTGAGAAATGACCAGTGATGATGTCATCCATGTGCTTGTTGTATAGCGGACGCATTAGCTCTTTTAGCTCTTCAGAAAGCTCAAATGCTTTGATTTTTGCTGGATTCGATAGACGATCCATCATGTGTGTGATGCCACCAAACTTCAGTGCTTCTGTGATGGTTTCCCAACCGTATTGCAGAAGTTTACCTGCGTAGCTCGGGTCAATACCGTCAGCAACCATTTTCTCGTAAGAAACGATAGAGCCTGCTTGTAGCATGCCACATAGAATAGTTTGCTCACCCATAAGGTCAGACTTAACTTCAGCAACAAATGAAGACTCTAGACAACCCGCGCGGTGACCGCCTGTACCAGCTGCCCATGCTTTCGCGATATCCCAGCCTTCACCTTTAGGATCATTTTCTGGGTGAACAGCGATCAGTGTTGGTACACCAAAGCCACGTTTGTATTCTTCACGAACTTCTGTACCTGGACATTTAGGTGCAACCATGACAACCGTTAGGTCTTTACGGATTTGCATACCTTCTTCAACTACGTTGAAACCGTGTGAGTAACCTAGTGCTGCCCCTTCTTTCATTAGCGGCATGACTGTTTCTACTACGTTAGTGTGCTGCTTGTCTGGCGTTAGGTTGATCACAAGATCTGCGTCAGGGATTAGGTTCTCGTAGCTGTCTACTTCAAAGCCATTTTCTTTTGCATTTTTGTATGACTGACGTTGCTCATCAATCGCAGCCTGACGTAGTGCGTACGCGACGTTGAGACCTGAGTCACGCATGTTGAGACCTTGGTTTAGGCCTTGAGCACCACAACCAACGATAACGACTTTTTTACCTTTCAAGTAATCCGCTTCAGTCGCGAATTCGCTGCGATCCATGAAACGACAACGACCTAATTGATCTAGCTGCTCGCGTAGGTTTAAAGTATTGAAATAGTTAGCCATATGGGCGCTCCTTTAAAGAATTTTTCCGTTGAGGTCGGTAGCTCTAGTACCGAATGAGTTCATACTAAAACAGACAGACTGTTGCCGAAAGTGATATATTCACAATTAGTAATTGCAATTAATGCAACAAAGGTGTGACCATTTCATGAACATTAAATGTCTCCAGCTATTTATTCACCTGTGTGATAGTAAAAGCTTTGCTAAGACGGCTTCTGCGATGCATATCAGCCCTTCAGCGCTAAGTCGCCAGATTCAAAAGCTGGAGAGTGATACCAATCAGGTTCTTTTTGTGCGTGACAACCGTAGTGTCGAACTCACTCCTGCGGCCAAGAAGCTTCTCCCCGTCGCACTTAAAATTCTCGGTGAGTGGCAAAACTATAACGCTCAGTTAAAAGGCCATGAGCAGGAGCTTAGAGGAGAAATTCGCTTATTCTGTTCAGTAACCGCCAGCTATAGCCATTTGCCAGAACTGTTGTCTGAGTTTCGTCTGCAACACCCATTTATCGAGTTTAAACTCTCTACCGGCGATCCAGCACAAGCCATAGAGAAAGTTCTCGCCAACGAAGTAGATATTGCTATCTCTGCCAAACCGGAACAGCTGCCAGCTCGAATCGAATTCGAAACCATCAGTGAAATCCCCCTTTCAGTTATTGCACCAGCCGGGATCAGTAACTTTGCCGAAGAATTACAGAAGGACCAGCCAGATTGGTCCGCGATCCCTTTTATTGTTCCAGAATCAGGAACGGCACGTGACCGTGCCAATGCGTGGTTTAAGGCGATGAAGATTAAACCGACCATTTACGCACAGGTATCGGGGCATGAAGCGATTGTTAGTATGGTGGCCTTGGGGTGTGGTGTTGGCATAGCGCCGGATGTTGTCATCAACAATAGCCCGGTGAAAGAGAAAATACAGCGCCTCAAAGTCGCCTCTATCAAGCCATTTAAACTCGGAGTGTGCTGCAACCGTTCACAATTAGACAATCCCTTGGTGAAGGCGTTGTGGGAAATGGCACACGATACCTACATCGCACCATAAACTGATGGCAGCGACAAAAAACGACCCAAATCAAGGACCGTTCGTATAACTAAAACTCGCTACCCTGTTTTCGTTCCAAACACGTTAAGTGATAGGAGTTAGCTTCGATGAGCGGCTTTGTAGGGGGACTAAAAGAGCTCTAGAGACGTTTCATCTAAGAACATGTTTGGCGTAATGTCTTTAACAAACTCTGCCACTTGCTTGTCTAATTCAGCTTGTTCTTCTTTAGTGATGAGTGTTTTAAACACAGGGCGACCTTCTTCATCTGCTAATGGTGAGCCATATTCATCATATACATGTTCCTGTGTAATTGAGTAAGCCATTTTCTCTTCCCCCCCTAATGCGCCAGACAGACGATTGTAGTAATAGGTTTTTTTAACATCACGTTGGATGATTATGTTGCCATTACTATCTTTTTTGCCTTGAGAATAGGCATAGTAAAGACTGGTTGCAGCAGCAGCGTAACCCAATTTGATTGCTTTGAGGTTCCACTTTAGCGCTTCATCCAAAGTCTCAGGCTCCAACAAAAAGTAGTACAAGGACAGCATCGCGGGGGCGTGGCCTTGGTTGGCTGCGAGTTTTAGGTATTTTATTTTTTCTTCAGTCGATTCCCAAACCACGCTAGAATTTAAAAACCGATACCCACCATTAGGTATAGCTTTGGAGTATATTTCCCTATATTTCTTATATTTATAGATGGGGACTATTTCCCACCAAGGTTTACCTCGTAGAATTAGTTGGTACATTGCTTTTCCATTCCCTTGGGATGCTTGTTTTTCCCATTGGGGAATAGCTTTATCTGTCCAAGCTTCATCACATGGCCATCCAAGATACTTACAAGGGCTATTGCCATTTCCCGCCAATACGTCCATAGCCCAAGGGTCGCCCATATTGGCGGCTTTTAAAAAGGTCTGCCCCGCTTCAAACTGCTGGCGGTTTTTATACTGTGTAACACCTAGCCAGTAAGTCGCGTAAGCACTGCCTTGGTCTGATTGTTGTTGAAAAATCTGCTCGGCTTGTGGGTACTGTTTTTGGTTAAACAGTCGGATCCCTTGTTCAACAGGTGTCATCGCCCACACTTTGCTGCTGCAAACGACGAGGAGAATAAAGATTGATACACATTTTTTCATGGTTTATCTCTCTGGTAACCAATTACTTAGCTGATAGCCACGCAGTTTAAATTGTTCAAGTTGCTCGATATCATCCTCAGGGAGCACCGCATATACCGCTTTCATTCGCGCTCGGGCTGGGTACGATTTTTCTAGGATTTTATGTTCCTTAGTTAACCAGTGAATGTTCTCGCGCAAGCCTGCGTAATCATCGTCTAATGTTTCCATGTATCTGTCTTTATTTTTATCATTTGGGTTTTCATAAGGCTGTGAAAAGGCCTTGGTAAAAAAATCTCTTAAGCTCAGGACATTTTTGGCGTAGCGTTGCCATTGCTCTGCTTTATTAAGCTCAGTGGGGTGTGGTAAGCCCATACGTTGCAAGGCATTTTCAAAGCGCTTGATTTGCCCTGTATCGGCTCGGTTTGCTCCTAACCAATTGAGTATTTGATTGATCGCTTTGCGCTGATTTTGATTTCTGATTGCAGCGATATTTCTGCTCTCATTAAAACTTTCGCCCCAGCCAATACTTGGAATATCATTGTAATAAATCAACACCGACAATAACTTAGCCAATGTTTCCACTGGCATATTGGTGATCCACTGCTGATTTTCTTGTTGGTGCTGTTCTGAAAACAAAAAGTTAGCAACAAAGTAGGCACTTTCTTGGTCGGTGGCTAGACCGCGTCACTTGCCAGTCTCTGGATCTAATGGCGCAGTACGATAATTCTCTCCAGCTAAAATATCGTAGTGAATCACCGTATCGCTATTAAACTGAGAAAAATCAAAGTAGACACTTTCTGCATTGTAATTTGGTTTTTGAGATATTTTTTCGTCATCTACAAACAAATAGCAGCCAAGCGAGCCAGACCAAACTTTCCCTAAACCCTTAAATATATAAGAATTACAATTTCTCGATTCTATTTTGGAAGCTAAATCTCTCGGTTTATTGCCATACTCAGTACCGGATCGATAGATGCGTAGGTTCGCAAACCCTACCGTATCGAAGGCATTGATTAGCTCCACTTCCATATTAGATAGGTAAGTTATGCAGCCTCTCTCTGGTTGTCTTGGTTGGTAAGGGATCCTTAGTTCATAATAATTTTCATCTGCTGAGAAGTTGTGTTCAAACTTAAAACTCTCGTTGTAAATTCCTGTATTTACTTTTCCACTGCCTGCATTCCATGACCATCCGGAGCAGCTTTCCCCACGGCCAAAGTAGTTTACGCGAACACTGATATTGGCATCTGCTGGCTTTTTCCCGGCTATCACCATATACGGCTCTTCGCCCGCGCCCCATATTCGCTCCGATGGCCCCAAATAATACACAAATAGAATTACTGTAATGATGATAAGCACAATCGATAATATTCGCTGTTTGTTACTCATTGTAATTGTTCCTTCACCGTCTGTATCTCTATGCTTTGATCGCCAAACAGTAACTCTTTATTAGGCAATAATTCTGGAGTTTTTACTAAGGCATCGAGTTCTTTTCTGATTCTCTGAACATTCAATGTAATTTTCTCGGTCAACTTCAGCTCTTGTCTGATCGCAAATAATGCTTGTGTGCGCTCATGCTCTCGCCGCGCATGCGCTGCAGGGTCCTTTCTTGATATGGCATGCATGACTAAAGCGTTCATTTCATCCTCTTTGAGTGCACGGTGAGCTTTCAGTAATTTTACTTCTGTCTGGTGGATTATTTGATGAGCTGATTGATAATTTTCAACCGCGGTATTGTTTAGCATCAACATCAGCTGTTGCTTAAGGTTAGGTATGTACTCACCAAGCAGGTGATCCAATCCGGAGTTCGTGATGGTATCAACGTAGCCATTGATGTCAATATGGTCATTGCTTAGTGTCTTGGCTAGCCGATAAGAGTCTTCGGTTTTGTTAGATGCTAGTGTCAAGCTGGTCACGTGTGTCTGCTTTTCCGTTAGCATAACTTGCTTAACATCATCAGGTTGATGTTTTGTTTGGCTATAAGTGAGCAATTGAATTAGGTTGCCATGGTGCTGATAGTTATCCTCGTCACAATCGGTTGTGCGCTCTTTAAGAGAGTCCCAAAGGTACAATGCAGGTGACAAATATTTCCATGACGTTGATGAATCACATTTGTTATCGGAGTTAGTATTCATCCAGCGCATTGGGACTTGTGGAACAAGATCGTGATTGTTAACATGTCGATAATGAACAATTGAGCCATATCGGCGAACAAAGCTGTGTGTCCCCGTGCGCGGCATACCGTAAGTGTAGAGACGCAATGTGGATGGTGAGTAGGTATCTTGAATAAGGCTGCTCAGCAGTAACGCCCCTGCACCTCCGAGGCTATGACCACAAATGTAAAACTTCTTATTTTTGTGCTCTGTATCTAAATGTGTTTTCATACTTTTAGAAAGAGCCATCGTATACTTATAAAACCCCTGATGGACATACGTTCCCCCAAACTCTGGTGGTGCAACTTGAGATGCATTAATGTCAGTCGCCACATCTTGATAACCCGGTGATCCAACTGCCGCAAGTACCCCATCCATGACCTCAGTCACTTTCATTATCGGTAGCCTAGAGCTTATATCTGCCATCAACACCGATTGTTTGTTGTCAGCAAACTGAAACGAATCTTTATTATAAAAGTACGTTTCTGTCCCTCTGACACCAATTATAGCGATCTCATCGTTACTTAAAATATAACCCTCAGAGCCAATAGTGTCATCATGGTAAAACTCCCCTTTCAACGCTTTTGAGTATGGCACTTCATCGAGTAACCAAGTCACTTCCCTATCCGCTGAATAAGTCGGACGTAGCTTTGCTTGGAATGATCTTAAAATTTCATCATGCCCACCTTGCGGCACCTTTTCATCTCTTGGGTCACCATATTTATCACTGGCGTACGCCAATTGAGATAGCAATGCGAACGTATAGCTGTTCACTAAGCTAAACCCATCGGTATCAACAATCATTGGCATATAGCTGCGTAGGGCTTTTATCTCGAGCACATGGGTGGTGTTGTGTGAGGCACGAACCCCTTTAATATCTTTACGTGCATTGGCTTTGAGTGCGCTATGGTGCTCGGTCAAGAACGAATCTTGAGGTGGGGTTGACCACAAATCACCCACGCTCACTAAGGCGTATTTTTTACGGTTTTGATGAACCGCACCCAGCTCTGACTCTGCTCTTGATTCAACTGGCGACGGGGTCTGTTCGTTGCGACTCTTATATTGTTCTACCGTGGCTAACAGGTTTTCTGTTTCGACGCTGATCACCCACTCCCCTGCGGCCAGATTGGCAAAATTACAGTTCCCTTGACGACTGGTCTGTTGATGCGTTTCTAGCGTGCTGGGGTTAGTAATGGTCACCTTTAAGTCATTTATCGGTTCATCGTTTTCGCTACGAAACTCAACCTCTAACCAATTGACTGCGGGGTTACACAATACGCAGTGATTGTACATTTC
>NZ_JATABH010000026.1:0-61625 GCF_036533775.1 Vibrio sp. M260112
ACGTGGGAAGCTTGATTGTATCTACTCATGTTATTTGTCCTCTTTGACTTCGCTAAAAATCAAGGGAGCATTTAACATGGGTAGAACTACAGGCAAAGCCTCACTGAATGATAACCACCTACTGAAGTAGGTGGTTTAGGGCTGAAAATCAAAGAAAAGGTTGGTGTGATGACACCAACCTTTAACTGTGAGGGTTAGCCCGTGTTTCGCATACCCGCAGCAATACCCGCTATCGTAACCATCAGCGCTTCTTCCAGTTCTGGAGCGGCTTCTTGATCTTGACGAGTGCGGTAAAGCAGTTCTGCTTGCAGCATGTTCAATGGTTCAACATAGATGTTACGTAAGCGGATGGACTCTTGTCCCCAAGGGTCACTTT
The DNA here is from genome assembly GCF_036533775.1 of Vibrio sp. M260112. Classification (NCBI taxonomy): domain Bacteria; kingdom Pseudomonadati; phylum Pseudomonadota; class Gammaproteobacteria; order Vibrionales; family Vibrionaceae; genus Vibrio; species Vibrio sp. M260112. The sequence goes on from NZ_JATABH010000026.1 coordinate 377, forward strand.
GCATCAGGTTCTCGTTGTTCTCTACATTAAGCACTGCTTTGATATCTTTTTGCAGTTGTTCACGTAGACGATCACCCAGTGGCAGTAGTTTAGGGTCTACCAAGCGTTCATCATAGTAACGAGAAATTTCCATATTGCACTTAGTGTAAACCATCTCAAGCATACCAAGACGTGTAGAGAAGAATGGCCATTCGCGACACATTTCCTCTAATAGCGCTTGATGTCCTTTGTCTACGGAGTATTGAATTGCCTCACCTGCACCTAGCCATGCTGGAAGGACAAGACGGTTTTGACTCCAAGAGAAAATCCATGGAATCGCACGTAGGCTTTCTACGCCACCGTTAGGATTACGTTTAGCTGGTCGAGAACCAAGCGGTAGCTTACCCAGTTCCAACTCTGGCGTTGCTTGACGGAAGTAAGGCACAAAATCTGGCTCGCCACGAACGATGTTTCGGTATGCTTCACAGCTGACCTCTGACAAGACGTTCATCAAATCACGCCATTCTTGTTTTGGCTCTGGTGGTGGTAGTAGGTTTGCCTCAAGGATTGCACTTGCATAGAGGCTAAAGCTATTGACAGCAACTTCTGGAAGCCCAAGCTTGAAGCGAATCATTTCGCCTTGCTCTGTCACACGCAGACCGCCTTTTAGACTCTTTGGTGGTTGAGAAAGTAGTGCTGCATGCGCTGGTGCGCCACCGCGACCAATAGTACCGCCTCGGCCATGGAATAGGGTCAGTTCGACGCCCTCATCTTCAGCCACTTTTACAAGAGATTCCATAGCATGGTATTGAGCCCAGCCAGCAGACATCACGCCTGCGTCTTTAGCCGAATCTGAATAACCGATCATGACCATTTGATGGTTTTGAATAAAGCCACGGTATAGGTCGATGCCCATCAATTGTTTGATGACAGACTCTGCGTTGTTTAAGTCGTCTAAAGTTTCAAACAATGGACAAACGTCCATACGATAAGGACAACCCGATTCTTGTAGCAACAGGTGAACGGCGAGTACATCGGAAGCGGTACGAGCCATCGAAATGACATAGGCACCGAAAGCTTCACGAGGTTGAAGGGCGATGATATTACACGTGTCCAAAACCTCTTGAACGGCTTCAGATGGCTGCCAATCGCGTGGTAGTAGTGGACGTTTAGAGGCTAACTCGTTAGTTAGAAAAGCAATCTTATCTTGCTCGCTCCAATGGTTGTAATCACCAATACCTAGGTAGCGAGTCAGCTCAGACAATACATCTGAATGACGGGTACTTTCTTGACGAATATCGAGACGAACTAGATGGACACCAAAAGCTTTGATTCGGCGTAGGGTATCGAGTAATGAACCGTCAGCAATGATACCCATGCCACATTCGTGTAGGGATTGGTAACAGGCGTAGAGAGGTTCCCACAACTGTTCGACACGTTGCAGCGGCGCTTTGACGGCCAGTTTTTGACCATGAATCTTGGCGTCGAGAATCTCTTTGGTTTCGTTTAACAGCTCTCGAAGTTGCTTCAGTACAGCACGGTAAGGTTCATGTTCATCGTCACCCGCGAGTGCACGAACCGCGTCGTTACATTTGGTCATCGACAATTCGCTAACCAGCTCGTTGATATCGCCTAGATAGAGATCGGCCGCTTTCCAACGTGAGAGCAGTAATACTTCACGAGTAATGGTATAGGTGACAAATGGGTTACCATCTCGGTCACCGCCCATCCATGATGAGAAGTGCACTGGTCGCGCATCAATAGGTAGCCCTTCGCCTAGATAGCCTTCCAAACGTTGGTCTAGTTCTCTTAAGAAATCAGGTACCGCTTCCCATAATGAGTTTTCAACCACTGCAAAGCCCCATTTGGCCTCATCAAGTGGTGTTGGGCGCTGTTGACGGATGGTATCCGAGTGCCAACTTTGTGCGATTAACTGCTCAAGACGACGTTCCGTTTTTTGGCGCTCTTTAACGGATAGATCACTCAGTTCAAGTTTAGAAAGGCACTTGTTGATCTTAATCAGCTTGTGAATCATGGTTCGACGAGTGATTTCAGTAGGATGCGCGGTTAGTACCAACTCAATGTTTAGATCGCGTACAGCTTGGGCTGTATCAAGTTTACTGATGTCGTTTTGAGCCAGTTTTGAGAAAAGCGTATTGATAGCGTCTGGTTCGCATACATGAGCATCACAGTGACGTGAAATCGTATGGTACTGCTCTGCCATGTTAGTTAGGTTTAGAAATTGGTTGAATGCATGAGCAACTGGAGTCAGTTGATCATTTGGCAGGCTTTTTATTTCATCAATTAAGCTTTTTCTATCTTGCTGATTGCCTGCGAGGGCGGACTTGGAAAGTTTACGAATGGTTTCTACTTTCTCTAGAAGTACGTCACCATGTGCGTCCTTGATGGTGTTGCCGAGCAAGTGTCCTAGCATGCTCACATTGCTTCTGAGCGCAGAGTATTTCTCGTTCATTATCTTCCTGCCTTGTAAAAAAATTACATCCAATGTTTCTTTGTTAGGTAGACAATCTAGCGAAAAATATCGCTGCGAGTCAAATACTGTAGGCTAAGTTTGCAAATATTGTGCAAATGAATGTAACGCCCCAAGATGCATGCGATTGACTAATTATGTTGAAAATTTATTACAAAAACGGACTTTCTGCTTTGAATTGCTAGAAAACTTCGTGCCGATAATCCAGTTCAAAGCGTTCTCAAACAAAAAGGGTTGGCGTAACGCGCCAACCCTTCAATTTATCCGCATCCATTATTCAAGAGCGATTGCTTCTTCTTTGCCTCTAAAAACAATACTTATGCATCGCTTTTGACAAAACATCGATCGTTGGATCAATAAACTCGAACGCGAGGAATTCATCCGGTTGGTGCGCTTGATCGATTGACCCCGGCCCTAGAACGAGAGTCGGGCAGAGTTGTTGCAGGAAAGGCGCTTCTGTGCAGTAGTTGACAGTTTGAGATTCGAGCCCACAGATCTCTTCCACACCACCAATAAATGGGTGGTCATGCTGACATTCATAACCCGGAATGGGTTCATGAAGTGGAGTAATGCTGATTCGGCCAGGCCACTTAGCTTCAACTTCTTTAAGTGCGCCGCGCAACATATTGTCCAAACCGTCTAAACTGATGCCCGGTAAAGGACGTACATCATAATGTAGTTCGCAACAACCACAGATGCGGTTCGCACTGTCGCCACCATGAATATGACCAAGGTTAAGAGTGGGACTAGGGATAGCAAAACCTGGATGGTGGTACTCTTTGATCAATTTATCGCGTAGCTGCATTAGTACAAACAGAACTTCATGCATGATCTCAATCGCATTCACACCTAATGAAGGATCTGAAGAGTGCCCGGATTTCCCCGTAACTCGCACGGCATTGGCGACATGGCCTTTGTGACCTCGGATAGGTACTAAGCTGGTTGGCTCACCAATAATGCAGTAGTCCGGTTTAAACGGTGCATTCTCAGTAAAGTGGCGTGCACCCAGCATGGTTGTCTCTTCATCACAGGTTGCCAGTATATAAAGAGGCTTGGTCTGTTTACTCCAATCGACTTTTTTTACGGCTTCTATAATAAAGGCGAAAAAGCCCTTCATATCTGCCGTACCTAAACCATAGAAGCGATTGTTTGCTTCAGTTAACGCGTGAGGTTCAAAATTCCATCGCCCTTGATCGAATGGCACGGTATCGCTGTGACCCGCGAGTAGCAGTCCACCTTCTCCACTGCCTTTCTTGGCAATTAGATTGAGTTTCCCTTCTTCGACGGTTGTGACTTCGACGCTGAAGCCGACATCCTTTAGCCATCCTGCTAATTTTTCAATGACTTTGGCGTTGCCTTCATCCCAACTTGGGTCTGTCGAGCTAATAGAAGAGGTGGAAATCAGGCCGCTGTAGACCTCAAGAAAACTTGGTAATTTCATATTTAGTTTACATTCCCTGTTGACAGAGTACGGTTAAGAAGGTAAAACACATATTAAATCACTTTTATTGAATAAAAAACCAATAAAGGCGAGATTAATTAAATTTATAGTCACTCATTGAGTGGTGATTTTAGGTCAAATTGGATGTCTCAGATGCTTAAAACCACAATCATAGGCGCAAGCGGTTATACCGGAGCAGAGCTTGCTCTGATGGTGCACAAACACCCTGAACTTACGCTATCAGGTTTGTATGTTTCCGCCAATAGCTTAGATGCGGGGAAATGCATCTCGCAATTACACGGTAAGTTAGCTGGGATTATTAGTCAGTCTGTACTTCCTCTTACTGATGTTGAAGCTGTCGCAATTGAAAGTGATGTGGTGTTTTTAGCGACCGCGCATGAAGTCAGCCACGACCTAGCCCCTCTTTTTCTTGCTCAAGGCTGTCAGGTCTTCGACTTGTCTGGCGCTTTCCGTGTAAAGAAAGAAGGGTTTTATAACCAGTTTTACGGTTTTGAGCATCAGCATGAATCTTGGCTAGATAACTCGGTTTATGGCTTAGCGGAATGGAACGATGACGGAATCAAGCAGTGTCAGCTTATCGCTGTTCCTGGTTGTTACCCAACAGCGTCTCAATTGGCAATTAAACCGTTATTGGAAGCGGGTCTTGTTGATGAGAGTCAGTGGCCAGTGATCAATGCGACTAGCGGTGTCTCTGGAGCGGGTAGAAAGGCAACCATGACCAATAGCTACTGCGAAGTGAGCTTACAGCCTTACGGTGTATTTAATCATCGTCATCAGCCAGAAATTGCTAGCCACTTAGGTCGTGAGGTGATTTTCACACCGCATCTTGGCAACTTTAAACGCGGGATACTTGCCACGATCACGCTCAAACTTGCTCAAAATGTGACAGAGCAGCAGGTCGCTCAAGCATTTCATGCAGCTTATGAAAATAAGCCGGCAGTGCGTCTCACCGTTGACGTGCTACCAAGTATTCAAAATGTAGAAAATACACCTTTCTGCGATATCGGCTGGAAGGTTCAAGGTGAGCACATCATCGTAGTCTCTGCGATTGATAACTTACTAAAAGGTGCATCAAGTCAAGCGATGCAATGTTTAAACATCCACTACGGATTTCCAGAGTTAACTGCCCTTATTTAGGCAAATACGCTTAAGCAAGTAGGTAAAGGGACGAGTAATGACAGATAACAAATCAACTCCATTAGTGATCAAATTAGGCGGTGCTGCACTGTCTTGTACTGAGACTCTTAGCCAGATATTTGGCGCAATTGCGAATTATCAAAAGCAGGCTCAGCGACGAATTGTGATCGTCCACGGAGGGGGTTATCTGGTGGACGATCTAATGGCTGCCCTACAACTTAAAACAGTGAAAAAGGACGGACTAAGAGTCACTCCTTACGATCAAATTGGAGTGATTACCGGTGCTTTGGCAGGCACGGCAAACAAGATGCTACAAGGTCAGGCGATTAAAGATGGGCTGAATGCGGTCGGTCTAAGCCTTGCGGATGGCGGGCTATGCCATGTTGAAGAGCTCGATCCTGAGTTGGGTGCGGTTGGCAAAGCAACCCCAGGCGACTCAACCGTGCTTCAAGCTGTTCTTGCCGCTGGCGCTTTGCCAATCATTAGCTCGATCGGCTTAACAGCAAATGGTCAGATGATGAATGTGAATGCCGATCAAGCGGCAGTTGCTGTCGCAGGTGCTCTCGACGCTGAGTTAGTTCTGCTATCAGACGTGAGTGGTGTTCTCGATGGAAAAGGTCATTTGATCAAGAGCCTCGATGAAAAGCAAGCACAGAGCTTAATTCAAGGGCATGTGATCACTGACGGTATGATCGTCAAAGTGAACGCTGCACTTGAAGCTGCGAACGATTTAGGTCGACCAATTGAAGTTGCGACTTGGCGTTACCCAGACAAGCTGGTTGATCTGTTTGCCGGACAAAGCATCGGAACTCAGTTCTTACCTAAGCAATAAACCAATGAATTAGCTGCAACGCATGTAGCGGTGCAGCCAAAAAAAACAATCAGGATGTAACCCGTAGCACTGACCGCCAAGCGCAGAGCCGGGATTTTGGAGAAAAGAAAGATGAGCAAAGTTCAAGTAAATAAAGTTGTTGTCGCATACTCTGGCGGTCTGGATACTTCAGTCATTATTCCGTGGCTAAAAGAGAACTATGACTGTGAAGTTATCGCATTTGTCGCAGATGTTGGCCAAGGTGCAGAAGAACTAGAAGGTATCGAAGCAAAAGCAAAAGCTTCTGGTGCATCTGAGTGTTATATCGCGGATCTAAAAGAAGAGATGGTCGCGGAATACATTTATCCAACGCTTAAAACGGGCGCTTACTATGAAGGTAAGTACTTACTAGGAACCTCAATGGCGCGTCCGATCATTGCTAAGGCTCAGGTAGAAGTAGCACGTAAAGTAGGTGCGGATGCACTGTGTCACGGTTGTACTGGTAAAGGTAATGACCAAGTTCGTTTTGAAGGAGCATTCGCCGCTCTAGCCCCGGATTTGCACGTTATCGCACCTTGGCGTGAGTGGGGTCTTGTTAGCCGTGAAGAGTGTCTTGACTACCTCGCTGAGCGTAATATTCCGTGTACCGCATCATTAACGAAAATTTATTCACGTGATGCAAACGCATGGCATATCTCAACCGAAGGTGGTGTTCTTGAAGAGACTTGGAATGCGCCGAATGAAGATTGCTGGGTTTGGACCGTTGATCCAGAGCAAGCGCCAAACGAAGCGGAATATGTCACGCTAAAAGTTGAAAAAGGCGAAGTGGTTGCTGTTGATGGTGAAACAATGACGCCATACAACGCACTGGTTTACCTAAATGAAAAAGGTGCTAAACACGGTGTAGGGCGTATTGATATCGTCGAGAACCGTTTGGTTGGTATGAAGTCACGTGGTTGTTACGAAACTCCAGGGGGCACTATCATGATGGAAGCACTACGTGCAGTAGAGCAACTGGTGCTGGATAAAACATCATTTGAGTTCCGTGAAGAGCTAGGCCTAAAAGCATCTCATCTAGTGTACGACGGCCGTTGGTTCACACCGCTATGTAAATCGATTCTCGCTGCATCAGAAGAGCTGGCTCAGGACGTGAACGGTGAAGTAGTGGTTAAACTATACAAAGGTCAAGCGACAGTGACTCAAAAGCGTTCAGACAACAGCCTATATTGTGAGAAGTTTGCGACCTTCGGTGAAGACGAAGTGTACGATCAAAGCCACGCGGAAGGCTTCATTCGTCTCTACTCGCTATCAAGCCGTATTCGTGCGTTGAATAGCCAGAAAAAATAATTGAGATATGCATTAACAGTTAGAGCCCATTTGGTATCCAAATGGGCTTTTTACGTATATGTTCATCGCAGATGAGTGATAGATTTTATCGTGAATAAATATGTAAAAATAATGAATTAATACTTTATTTTTGTTGGGTTTTGCCGTAACTTTGATTCATCATAAAAACTGAATCAGATTCAGAGTCATTTTAAGCAATATAGCTACTAGCACAAATAGTGAGCAAGGTAATCAGGAGAAACGCGATGGCATTATGGGGCGGAAGATTTACCCAAGCGGCAGATACGAGATTCAAAGACTTTAACGACTCATTGCGCTTCGATTACCGACTAGCTGAACAAGATATTGTAGGGTCAATCGCTTGGTCTAAGGCTCTGATGTCTGTTGGCGTGCTGAGTGAAGAAGAGCAGCAGAAGCTCGAACTGGCATTGAATGAACTCAAGCTAGAGGTGATGGAAGACCCACACCAAATTTTGCGCTCAGATGCGGAAGACATCCACTCTTGGGTTGAGCAGCAGTTGATTGGCAAAGTGGGAGACTTAGGTAAAAAGCTCCACACTGGTCGTTCGCGTAACGATCAGGTCGCAACCGACTTAAAGCTATGGTGTCGTCAACAAGGGCAGCAGTTACTTATGGCGCTTGATCGTCTTCAAGCTCAGATGGTATCGGTAGCGAAACAGCATCAGGATACGGTTCTTCCTGGCTATACCCATCTACAACGTGCTCAGCCAGTGACCTTTGCTCATTGGTGTTTGGCGTATGTGGAAATGTTCGAGCGTGACTACTCGCGCTTACATGATGCGATTACCCGTCTTGATACCTGTCCATTAGGTTCAGGTGCGCTAGCAGGCACGGCTTATCCGATCGATCGTGAAGTGTTAGCGCATAATCTGGGTTTCCGCAGAGCAACACGTAACTCTCTTGATTCAGTTTCCGATCGTGACCATGTTATGGAGCTGATGTCTGTCGCCTCTATTTCGATGCTGCATTTGTCTCGCCTTGCTGAAGATATGATCTTTTACAACTCGGGTGAGTCTAACTTTATCGAATTGGCTGATACCGTCACCTCTGGCTCATCACTGATGCCACAGAAGAAAAACCCCGATGCTCTTGAACTGATTCGTGGCAAAACCGGTCGTGTTTACGGTTCATTGGCAGGCATGATGATGACGGTTAAAGCTCTGCCTCTTGCGTACAACAAAGATATGCAGGAAGACAAAGAAGGCTTGTTCGATGCGCTCGATACGTGGAACGATTGTATGGAGATGGCTGCACTCTGCTTTGACGGCATCAAGGTAAATAAAGAACGTACGCTTGAAGCGGCCAAGCAAGGCTATGCGAATGCGACTGAGTTGGCTGACTATTTGGTCGCGAAAGGGATCCCATTCCGTGAAGCTCACCATATTGTTGGTGTGGCTGTCGTGGGTGCGATTGCTAAAGGCAGTGCTCTAGAAGAGCTTTCTATCGCTGAGCTCAAAGAGTTTTCAGACGTTATCGAAGAGGATGTATACAGTATTCTGACCATCGAGTCGTGCTTAGAAAAACGCAGCGCTTTAGGTGGGGTTTCACCTAAGCAGGTTGCCTATGCGGTTGAGCAGGCCGAAGGGCGTTTGATTAAACGTGATACCTCCGCAGTGAAGGTGAGACCAGCACGTCTGACGGATATTGAAGCATTGGAAGGTATGGTGGCTTACTGGGCGAATATGGGTGAAAACTTACCGCGTTCACGTAGCGAACTTGTGCGTGATATTGGCTCATTTGCTGTCGCGGAACATCATGGGGAAGTGACTGGTTGTGCATCCCTTTATGTGTATGACTCGGGTTTAGCTGAAATTCGCTCATTAGGTGTTGAAGCTGGCTGGCAAAAACAGGGACAAGGCAGTGCGATTGTTCAGTATTTGGTAGAAAAAGCCCGTTTGATGGCAATCAAAAAAGTGTTTGTTCTAACGAGAACACCAGAGTTCTTTATGAAGCAGGCCTTCTTGCCGACATCGAAGTCATTATTGCCTGAGAAGGTACTAAAAGATTGCGATCAATGTCCAAGGCAACACGCTTGTGACGAAGTGGCACTTGAAGTCAATTTGGTTGAGCAAGCCATTGCACGCGTCAGCGTCGCGTAAGTGATTGAATCTGAATGTATCAAAAAAAGATCAAAAAAGATCGTTCTTTTTTGGAACAAATAAGATTAAGCAGAGTCTATAAAAATACCACTGCTTTTTCTTAGAAGAATCTAAGAAGGCCCCAAACCAGATATTGGTTTTGGGGCTTTTTCTTTTTTAGCGTCTCGCTAAATTTGATTGGCTCGAGCACTTCGCTGTTATGGTGCTACTCTTTGCCATTGCGTTTTCGCCATGGAAGGATCACAAAGCGCATCCAAAGGTGCAGGAAGAGTAGACCGTTGAAAGCAAAACCAGCCAAAATAAGCGCGATCGATTCGATAGTTTTCGGGTTATCTTTAAACGCAAACCACCATACAATCCAACATAAAACAGAAAGCACAGAGAGTTGATCGATACATCTTTGGCAGCGGCCAAGTTTTTTCCAAAACCATTGGCTGTTTTTACAATACTGGCATGTCATGCTGGTGGCTTATTAGTGAGCCTATTGAGTGGTTTATATCCTAACCCAAAGAGAACGTGCTGTTCCACAACCAGATACAAAAAAGCGAGCCATTTAGGCTCGCTTTTGATTTTGGATTAGCAGCCTGGGCCGCAATCTAGACAGTGTTTGATCATCTCTGGACCTAGATGTAGTTTAGCGTTTAGGTCACGTAAGGCTGTGCGTACACCCTCTTCGATCACCGGATGATAGAAAGGCATATCTAACATCTCAGACACAGTCATTTTATTCTGGTGTGCCCAGGCTAGCAGGTGAGCTAGGTGCTCTGCATTCGGTCCCATCATCTCAGCACCGAGGAAGCGACCAGTACCCTGTTCTCCGTATACGTGAAGGATGCCTTTATTGCGTAACATAACGCGAGATCGACCTTGGTTTTCAAATGAAACTTCACCCGTCGCGAAACAGCCACAATTACCTAAACGTGTGGTTAGCTGCTTATAGGTCTCACCAACCATTGCGATTTGTGGGTCAGAGAAGACGGCTGATATTGGTGAACGACGCAGGCCTGCACGAATATCTGGGAAACGACCTGCGTTATCCCCTGCGATACGCGCTTGATCTGCTGCTTCGTGCAGCAATGGAATTTGGTTGCTGGCATCTCCAGCAATAAAGATGCTCTCTACTGACGTTTGCAGCGTGTAATATTCAGCGGTTGGAACGCCACGCTCATCCAGCTCTAGAGTGGTATTCTCCAAGCCTAGTTTATCAACGTTTGGTCGACGTCCAGTGGCTGCCAATACATAGTCAACGATAAAGCTTTCCAATTCACCATCTTGATTAATAAAGAGAATTTCAACTTTGTCTGTGCCGTCAATACGCTTCATGCTTTCGATTTTAACGTCCGCATCCAAGTAAAACTCTTGCTTGAAGGCTTTATCTGCGTAAGCCATGACTTCAGGGTCAGTGATTGGGCCTACTTGACCACCAAGACCAAACAGCTTCACGTTGACACCTAAACGATGCAGCGCTTGTCCAAGTTCAAGACCAATAACACCAGGGCCAAATACAGCAACAGCTTGAGGAAGATCATCCCAGTCAAACACATCGTCATTAATGATGAGACGATCCCCGAGTTCGTTCCAAACCGCAGGGTATGCTGGACGTGAACCCGTCGCGATAACAATACGTTTCGCGTGGATCTGAGTATGGTCATCGACGATCAAGGTGTTGTTGTCGATAAATTTTGCGTAACCAGCAATCTTGTCTTCTGCTGGGATCTCATCGACACCTTCCAGTACAAAGCCTACAAAACGGTCACGTTCACGTTTTACACGATCCATCACTTCGCGGCCGTTAATCACGATTTCGCCTTGAGGATGAACTCCAAAACCTGGTGCTTTTTCGATTTGGTGAACGCTTTCAGCCGCAGCAATCAATAGCTTCGAAGGCATACAACCTACGCGAGCACAAGTGGTGCCGTATGGGCCGCCTTCAATCATCACAACGCTGTTTGTATGTGCTTTTGCTGCGCGGTATGCGCCTAAACCTGCTGTACCACCACCAATAACGGCAACATCGACATTTAACTGTTTCATAATTGGGTCTCGCTTTTTACTCCAAGCGTTTCCGAGTGAGAAAGCTTGAGGATTTGAATCTATGTTTGTATCAATCTGGATAAGTCGTGGGACTGCCCTGAGACAACGACTTATCAAGACTGGGGAGGAGTAGAATTTAGGTGTCCCCCGCACCGCAGTGGCACGGGAGACCGAGGGTTTTATTAGCCTAGGTAAGCTTCTAGCTCTTCGCTGCCACCGATGTGTTTACCACCGATGAAAACTTGAGGAACTGTAGAGCGGCCAGTGACTGCACGTAGACTTACTGTTGTCGCATCTTTACCCAAAACCACTTCTTCATACTGAAGACCGTGGTCAATCAGGTTTTGTTTCGCTTTCGCACAGAATGGGCAGCCTGGTTTAGTAAACACAGTGATAGATTCTTGTGTTTTGTAGTCAGGAGCGATGTACGCAAGCATTGTGTCAGCGTCAGAGACTTTGAACGGGTCACCTGGTTCGTTTGGTTCGATGAACATTTTTTCTACTACGCCATCTTTAACCAGCATGCTGTAGCGCCATGAACGTTTGCCGAAGCCAAGGTCGTTTTTGTCAACTAGCATACCCATACCGTCTGTGAACTCACCGTTACCGTCAGGAATGAAGGTAATATTTTCTGCTTCCTGATCCTGTTTCCACGCGTTCATAACGAATGTGTCATTGACCGATACACATAGGATTTCATCAACACCATGCTCTTTGAATACAGGGAACAACTCATTGTAACGAGGTAGGTGGCTTGATGAACAAGTCGGAGTAAACGCACCAGGTAGGCTGAATACTAATACAGTCTTACCTTTAAATAGCTCATCAGTGGTTACGTTAACCCATGCATCACCTTGACGAGTTGGGAAAGTAACTTGTGGTACGTTTTGACCTTCTTTAGATGCAAACATATTTGTTTCCTTTTGATTTTATGTAATTTGGTGGTAAGTCTTATCAGTGCTTTCACTGTGCTCCGTTTCGATGAAGCTATTATTAAAAAAATCCTTTGATAGCTCTAATCGTTTAATGCTATAGTTTTGATAGATAATTTCTATCTAATAGGATGGAGAAACAACCAATTATGAATATTCGAGATTTTGAGTATTTAGTCGCGCTCGCTGAGCACAAACATTTTCGTAAAGCTGCTGAGGCGTGTTTCGTCAGTCAACCTACGTTGAGTGGTCAGATCCGCAAACTAGAAGATGAATTAGGAGCGGCCCTACTGGAAAGGAGCAGCCGCAGGGTACTGTTTACCGACGCGGGGTTGCAATTGGTTGACCAAGCAAAGCGAATTCTCGCAGAGGTGAAAACCTTTAGAGATATGGCCAGTGGTCAAGCTGGTGAGATGGTCGGGCCAATGCATATCGGTTTTATTCCGACAGTCGGACCTTATCTGCTGCCTAAAATCGTCCCTATGCTAAAAGAGCGTTTTCCGGATTTAGAACTGTTTCTCCATGAGGCTCAAACGCATCAATTGGTGCGCCAGCTAGAGGATGGCAAACTTGACTGTCTTGTTCTGGCGGCTGTGACAGAAACGGCGCCTTTCAAGGAGATTGAGATCTACAATGAGCCACTGAGTGTCGCTGTTCCTTGTGGCCATGAATGGGCTGATCTTGATGAACTTGATATGTTGGAACTCAATGGCAAAACTGTGCTGGCATTAGGTGATGGCCACTGTCTACGTGATCAGGCTTTGGGCTTTTGTTTTGCCGCAGGTGCGAAAGATGACGAGCGCTTTAAAGCAACCAGTTTGGAAACTCTGAGAAACATGGTTGCCGCAGGCGCGGGAATTACACTCTTGCCTGAGCTGTCATTGCCAAAAGAGAAGCAGAAGGATGGCGTTTGCTACGTTAAGGCGATCAATCCTGTGCCTTCACGTAGTATCGTGTTGGCTTACCGCCCAGGGTCTCCCTTAAGAGCTCGTTTCGAGCAGATTGCTGAAGCCATCGCACATCAGTTAGCGCAATCGCAGGCGTAGAATACTGAGATAAAAAAAGAGGTTGATGTCTGCACATCAACCTCTTTTTTATTGGTTAGAACAGCTCTTCACCACCATTTTCTGAGGTATAGATGCTGTTTGAGAGCTCATTGGTGACAAACTCAGTCGGTTCTGTTCCTTCAAGGAAATATTCGAACATGGAGCTTGAATCAAACTTATTGGTAAGTAGACCTGAGTCTCTGTCGATACGAACACGGACAATGTTTTCAGGGATGACTTTCGCTTGTTCAGGTACCCCAACTAAAGCGGTGTGCATAAAGTCTACCCATGCTGGTTGAGCGGTTTTGGCTCCCGCTTCTGCACCTGAAATCTGATTTTTATCCAAGTTGCTGTTTGGCTTGGTTGTCCCTAGATTACGATTGTGGTCATCAAACCCAACCCAAGCGATTGCAACCATACCTGGGCCATAGCCGTTGTACCAAGCATCTTTAGAGTCGTTTGTGGTACCGGTTTTACCCCCTATATCACGACGTTCTAACGATTGAGCTCGCCAGCCTGTGCCGTTCCAGCCAGTACCGTCACGCCAGTTACCGCCACCCCAAATATTGCTGTACATCATTTCGCGCATTAAGAATGCAGTCTGCTCAGAAATAACTTGAGGTGCATACTGGGGTGGCTGTTGTTCAGTCACGTCTTGCTCAGCAAATTGGCCGCTAATGCTTTGCGCTGACTCACAGCCCTGACGGCAGATGGTTTTAGGTGTGGCTTCAAATTCTAGGTCTCCGAATGGTCCTTCTACGCGACTAATATAGAAAGGTTCCACATAGTAACCACCGTTGGCGAAAACAGAATAGCCTTGCGCCATTTTGATTGGCGTTAAGCTGCCTGCGCCGAGTGCAATTGTTTCTGAGCGTGGTAACTGATCAAGTTCAAAACCAAAACGCGTTAGGTACTCACGGGTCTCATCAAGGCCGACTTCACGCAGCACGCGCACTGCCATTACGTTTTTCGATTGAGCTAAACCAATACGTAGACGAGTTGGGCCAATGTAGGTTGGTGGTGAGTTCTTAGGACGCCACGCTGTTCCCTGACTTTGATCCCATTGGTTAATCGGTGCGTCATTGACCAGCGATGCTAGGGTCATTCCTTTATCGATCGCGGCAGAGTAGATAAATGGTTTAATACTTGAACCTACCTGACGTACCGATTGTGTCGCACGGTTAAATTTGTTGTGGACAAAGTTGAAGCCACCCACCAGAGAAAGTACAGCGCCATTTTCAGGATTCATAGCAACGAAAGCCGTGTTAGCATTTGGAACCTGACTGAGATGCCATGCAAATGTTGCTTCGTCGTTATCTGAGGTGATCTTGACTTGGCGTACCCAGATTTGTTCACCAGCTTTGAGCACTTCTTTTGCGTTTGATGGTGACTGACCTTGGCGGTCATCCGTTAGGAACTTACGTGCCCATTTGATGTTATCCCAAGTTAAGGTTTGAATGCCTTGTCCTTTTACTGAGATGGTTGCTTGTTTGTTTTCAACCTTAGTGACAACAGCAGGGATGAGTTCACCGTAGTTTGGCACATCGTTGAGAGTTTTATCTATTTGGGCTTGTTCAAACGCGGCTTGGTCTTCTTTCCATAATACTTTCTCAGCACCGCGGTAGCCGTGACGCTCATCGTAAGCGAGTAGGTTGTTAATCGCAGAGTCGTTTGCTGCGGCTTGCAGTTTAGAATCGACCGTGGTGTAGATCTTCATACCTGAGGTGTATGCCTCGTCTTCACCGTAGCGTGCAACCATCCAAGCACGAGCAAGTTCAGCTACATAAGGTGCACTTAGTTCAATTTCAGCGCCATGGTATTGAGACATGATCGGTTCTTCACGAGCTTGGTCGTACTCATCTTGCGTGATGTATTTTTCATCGAGCATACGAAGTAAAACAACATTGCGTCGATGAGTGGCACGTTCTAATGAGTAAATTGGGTTCATTGTCGACGGAGCTTTAGGCATGCCCGCTAAAATGGCAATTTCACTTAGGCTTAAATCTTTAAGCTCTTTGCCAAAATAGGTTTGTGCAGCGGCACCAAACCCATATGAACGGTAGCCTAAGAAAATCTTGTTGACGTACAGCTCCATGATCTCTTCTTTGCTTAGAAGCTGTTCAATATGGATGGCAATGAATATCTCTTTGATTTTACGCATTATCTTCTTCTCGTTGGAGAGGAAGAAGTTACGCGCGAGCTGCTGCGTAATGGTACTCGCACCTTGTTTCGCTGAGCCAGAAAGTGCCACCACAACCGCCGCTCGAGTAATACCAATTGGGTCAATACCTGGGTGGTCATAGAAACGGCTATCTTCGGTTGCGATAAGCGCTTCAATAAGATGTTGGGGAATGTCGTCATAGGCGACAGGTATGCGATGTTTTTCGCCGAACTGAGAGATCAGTTTGCCATCTTGACTAAATACCTGCATCGGAGTTTGCAGTTTAACGTCTTTTAGGGTGGCTACATCTGGTAGCTCGGGTTTGACATATAAATAGAAACCGAAAATAGTTCCGATTCCAAGAAATATGCAAATCAGTGTGAAAATAAACAAACGCTTTATGAACTTCACCGGAGATTCCCTGAATAATTGGGTTCACTATATGCAAACCCTTGTATTTTAAGCTAACAGTTAGCTCAATCATTTATGTGCTTATTGAACCATTCACTTACGCATAAGAGCTTAGCAACTATAAGGCATTAGCAGCATGGGTAAATCAGTAGTTTCAGGTATTGATATCGGCCACCACAGTATAAAAGTGGTCGTACTTAAACCATACAAGGGCAGATACGCACTGGTAGGTTACCAAGAGTTACCGATTGAAGCTGGCATTTTCTCTGATAACCACATGTTAAATTATCAGAAAATTGTAAAGAAACTCAAAGAACTAAGGAAGACTTTACCAAGAATTAGTCGCAAAGTAGCACTTACTCTCGCTGATAATTCAGTAATAAGTAAAGTATTACAGATAGATAGTGCCACTAGTCGGCATGAAATAGAATTTGCTCTTCTCGATGCATTTTCGTCTCAGTCCCCCTTTCCTGTAGAGGAGTTGTGCTTAGATTACGTTGAGCTGGAGGAGCAAAACACCGATCAATTTCGATTGTTTCAAGTTTTCGCGACCAAAAAGGGTGTCGTGAATAATCGAATTGAAGTGCTGCGAGCCGCAGGAATGTCCCCGCTGCTGATAGACCTTCGTTCACACAGCCTAGCCCGAGTTTGGCAACTGGCGGCGAGTCAGTTAGGTCGCAATGACTGGATGCTCATCAATATCGATCGGCATCTCTCGACAGTGTGTATTGATTTTCCTCTTCATGCTCCTTATTGCAAGGATATTCATGTCGGCAATGAAGATGAGCATAAGCCGACCTTATCACAGTGCCAGTTCAAGGCATTCGCGCAAGGATTAGTCGAGAAGCTAAAACGACAAATTCAGCTCATTGCATCCATCTACAATGTCAACATTCAGGGAATTTGGTTATGCGGAGAGGCAGGGCAGCTGTCAAAACTCTCTAAATGGCTACACATTTACTTAAAGCTAGAATGTCAGGTACTTGATCCCTTTGAACTACTAGAGTGGTCGTCTTGTCGCGTGCCAAGAAGTGAGTTAGAGGGAGGGGCATTTGCGATCGCCACCGGAGCGGCCTTGCGAGGTGTTAGCTGGTTGGAGTCGAAGAGTGTTGTATAACGTTAATTTACTTCCTTGGAGAGAATGGCGCAGGCACCAACAAAAGCAGCGCTTGAAGTGGTTAGTTAACTCAGGTGTTATGGTGGCTCTTGCTATTCAAGGTTTGGCGGGTATCTATATTGATCACCAAATTGATATCAAGCTATCTCACTTGGCATTATTGAACTCAGAGTTAGCACAGACAAAACAGCAACAAGGAGAGTTGGACAATGTGCGGCGAGAGCTGAATAACGTACGTGGGCATCATGAAGAATTAGCTGAGCTGAAGCAACGAACCGACACCGTCGTTCAGTTTATTGAATCACTTCCTGTCTATATCCCGTTACGTGTGTATCTCGTTAGCCTTCAGATGGTGGGGAATAAGATTGAAATGGTGGCGATCAGCAGAGAGATCGCCAATATCAGAGCACTACTAGACTCACTCGAAAATTGCCAATGGTGCCAACAGGTCCGAATTCATTCGATAACCAATGACAGTTACTTTTCTGGTCTTCTTTACCACAAAGCGGAGCTCTCATTTTCGCTAGATGGCAGTGAGGGACTCCCAAATGGCTAAGCTAACTTTCAACATTGAACAATGGTCACAATGGCCATTGCGTTACCAACTACTCATCACTCTACTCTTTTTCGTGTTTATACAGGGTATTGGTTATCAATGGTATCTAACCCCAAAACTAGCCCAAGTCGTCGTCACTGAAAAACAGCAACAACAACTGCAATTGCTGATTGATGAGAGTTTGGTGAAACTTGCTGAATTGACAGATATTAAAGCGAACTACCGTCTGGCACTGGAACAAAAGAGGCAGATCTCGGCCCCCTTCTTGTCTCAACCCGATATCACCGATGTGGTGGTTGAAATGAACCGGCTTGGTGTAGAGCGAAACCTGACATTCACTCGTATCGAAGTGCAAGAGCAAGACACGGACCGGTTATTCTATCGCCAGCTTATCAATATTGAGCTGAGTGGGCGCTATTTTGATATCGGAGCATTTATCCGCGATCTCGCTCAACTCCCTCAAGTGATCGTCGTTGAAGAGGTTCATTGGCAAAATAGCGCAGAGGCAAATTCGCCATTGAAACTCCGACTGCGGGTCTATCTTTATCAGTTGTTGATTGGAGAGAACAATGAAGACTAAGGTTCTCTCTGCCTTAGTGGTTGGCTTGATGGCAAAAGGATGCCTAGCCAAGCAAGAACTCGTGGCATCAAAGATGGATTATCTTACTGAGGCATCGGCATCTGTATTATTGGCTAGGGATGCACAAGGTCTTAGTGCTAAACGGGCGGTTCGAGATCCGTTTGAGCTGCCAGTCATCGAGACTCAGACTCAAAATAATAGCGTCGAGAACCAGTTATCAACGTGCCAGCCCACGATTGATTGTCCGCTCAACAACTGGTTACTCAAAGGCACCATCATTGGTGTGAAAGCAGCCTCTGCGTTTCTCCAAACACCTCAAGGAGAGATAAAACGTGCGACGACAGAGCAATCTCTCGATTCGGGAACAATGGTTGTTGAGCAGATAACGGCTGACTCAGTCGTGATGCGAGAAGTGCTTTCTGAACCAGAACGGCGGTCAGTTCGACATTCTCTCAAACTGCATTGAGTAAATAGAAGGTATCTTATGAGTGAGTCTTGGCCGAGGAAAATGAGTAGCAACATCCACTCTCTATCACTGTGGTTGCTTGTCACGATGCTATGTATATGGACAAGTGATAGCACTGCTAATGCGCTGGAGTCTACAGGTCGCGACGAATACAGCGACCAGCAAAGGAATCAGGTAGAGGTGGATGGAGACCAACTGTCGATTAACTTCCAAGATATTCCAGTGAGAATCGTATTGCAGTTGTTGGCGGAACACAGCGATTTTAACATTGTGGTGTCAGATTCGGTTAGTGGGAATCTGAGTTTACGACTCACTAAGGTCTCTTGGCAGCAGGTGTTTAATACCATTCTCAAGTCAAAACAACTGGGGAAATGGGTCGAAGATGGGGTGATCATTGTTGCGCCATTATCTGAAGTTGAAGAGCGGGAAAAACAGATTCTAAATAGCACTCGATCGGAGAGGGAACGACAACAGGCGATCTCGGAGGTTATTTGGGTCAAATACGCTAAGGCTGCCGATTTGTTACTGATGCTAAGTAACAATGAAAGTGGCAGTAACCCGTATCTATCAGAGAGAGGCACCCTGAGTGTTGATGAGCGAACCAACGCTCTACTTATTCATGATTTAGAACCTAATGTGATAGGCGTTAGAAACATCGTACGTTCACTGGATATTCCCCTCAAACAGGTGCAGATAGAGGCTCGTATTGTCACAGTGGATGAAGGGCAATTGGACGAGTTGGGCGTCCGGTGGGGATTAGATCGCACAAACCGAAACACGGTGATAGGGGGCAGTATTGAGGAAAATACACTTGAAGAATTTACCCTCGACCAAATGCTGAATGTCAACCTTGGTTCGACTTCAGTTAATGCCGCCAATATCGCTTTTCAGCTTGCGACTTTAGGCTCGGATGTATTACTCGATCTTGAGTTGTCAGCAATGCAATCAGAAGCGAAGGCGGAGGTCATATCAAGACCGAGACTCATGACCACAAATAAACAGGCAGCCTACATAGAGCAAGGGACAGAAATTCCCTATTTTGAAACATCGGATAAAGGTGTGGTTAGTGTTGAATTCAAAAAGGCGGTACTGAGCTTAGAGGTCACACCGCAGATTTTGTCTGAAGATAAGTTGATACTCGATTTGAACGTGACTCAAGACCGGCCAGGTAATGTGGTCAAAGCGGGGAAAAATGAAGCGCTGGCGATCAATACTCAGAGACTCGAGACGCAAGTTTTGGTCAACGATGGTCAAACCGTCGTCCTGGGAGGGATCTATCAATACAGTGTGACTGATTCTATAGATAAGGTTCCTATGCTTGGTGATATTCCCATTCTGGGAACGCTGTTTCGTCGTACTTACCAAAATATCGCTAAAAGCGAGTTGCTGATTTTCGTCACTCCAACCATAGTCACTGAGTCAGATTTCTCTGAGGTGCGAAAATAAATTTGCATTAATGGCACCTTATCTAGATAATTTCGGGTCTTATCACGAATTATCTGTGAGGAATCGGTGCCACAAGCTTTTCCATCGCTAGTACTATACTGGCTTTTCTTGTGGCGATGTCATTGAATTAACGTTGTAAATTACTGCTAAACATGGCTGAGAAACGCAATATTTTCCTTGTTGGCCCTATGGGTGCCGGCAAAAGCACAATTGGTAGACATCTAGCTCAACAGCTTCATATGGAGTTTGTTGACTCAGATACTGTCATCGAAGAACGCACAGGCGCAGATATCGCTTGGGTATTTGACGTAGAAGGTGAAGAAGGCTTCCGCGTTCGCGAGGAAAAAGTGATTAATGACCTCACTGAAGAGCAAGGTATCGTACTTGCAACAGGTGGTGGTTCAATCAAGAGCAAAGAAAACCGCAATCGCCTTTCTGCTCGCGGTATTGTTGTTTACCTAGAGACAACAATTGAGAAGCAACTTGCGCGTACTAACCGCGACAAGAAGCGCCCATTATTACAAACTGATAGTCCACGTGAAGTGTTGGAATCCCTAGCGGGTGAACGTAACCCTCTTTACGAAGAAATTGCGGACTACACAGTACGTACAGACGATCAAAGTGCAAAAGTGGTAGCCAACCAGATCGTAAAAATGCTAGAAGAAAGTTAAGACTTTTAGCAACTGGAGAATACCCATGGAACGGATTACGGTCAGTTTAGGTGAACGTAGCTATCCAATCTCAATTGGCGCCGGATTATTTAATGATCCGGCCCACCTTTCTTTCTTATCTGCAAAACAAAAAGTTGTCGTCATCACCAATGTGACGGTGGCTCCTTTATACGCGGATAAAATCCTCTCTCTTATAGAACAACTTGGCTGTCAAGCCTCTGTGTTAGAGCTACCAGATGGAGAGCAATACAAATCACTCGATACCTTTAACACCGTCATGAGTTACTTGCTTGAAGGCAACTATGCCCGTGATGTTGTGGTTATTGCGCTAGGCGGTGGCGTGATTGGTGATTTGGTCGGTTTCTCTGCGGCTTGTTATCAGCGTGGTGTCGATTTTATTCAGATCCCAACAACGCTACTCTCTCAGGTTGATTCCTCGGTGGGAGGAAAAACAGCAGTAAACCATAAGCTTGGCAAGAACATGATTGGGGCTTTTTATCAGCCTAAAGCGGTCGTGATTGATACTGATTGTTTGAAAACCTTGCCGAGTCGTGAGTTTGCGGCGGGGATGGCTGAAGTCATCAAGTATGGCATCATCTACGATCCTGAATTTTTTGTTTGGCTAGAAGATAACCTCGACAGATTATATCAACTGGATGAGCAAGCACTGACTTACGCGATTGCACGTTGTTGTGAAATCAAAGCGGAAGTGGTTGCACAGGATGAGAAAGAGTCGGGAATTCGCGCATTGCTGAACCTAGGTCATACATTTGGTCATGCGATTGAAGCCGAGTTAGGTTATGGTAATTGGCTACACGGAGAAGCCGTTTCGTCAGGTACCGTGATGGCTGCAAAAACCGCACAGCTTCAAGGGCTTATCACTGAGCAGCAAGTTGAGCGAATTATTTCTATACTGAAGAGAGCACAACTACCAGTCCATACACCGGAGCAGATGTCATTTGCTGATTTTATCAAGCACATGATGCGCGATAAGAAAGTATTGTCTGGTGAACTTCGACTGGTTTTGCCTACCAGTATAGGAACAGCCGAAGTAGTAAAAGGTGTTCCTGAGTCGGTACTTGAGCAAGCGATCGACTTCGCACGCACCGTATAATTCTTCTAGTCTGTAATACCAAACTGGCATCAATGATGTTGGTTTGGTACTACTCATATTGTCATTAGGATAACGCAAATGAGCTTGGCGCATGATCCACGTGTGTTGGAATTAGACTCTCAGACAGAACTGCTGGAACGATTGCAGCTGTTAACTAATTTTGGCTCAAACTTGGTGACATTAGGAGGAGCTCCGGGAGCTGGAAAAACTTGGCTAGCGCAATGCTATCTCGAAGCGTGGGCTCAAGATAAAAACCAGTCTCTACTCATGTGTCATGCCAACCAAGGTGATGACCAGCGTCGCTCGACAATCTTAACTCAGCTCGTGTCCGAGCCGCTATTTAACCCATCCGACTCTCTTGTGGAATCTTTTACGCGCTTAATGGAAGGTGAAAGCTGTGATGTGGTAATCGCAGTGGATGATGCTCATCTGCTGAGTGAGTCTTTTGTGTCTGAGCTTTGGATGTTAGTGCTTGAAGCGCAAACCAACCCGAGCTGGACTGTTAATGTGCTGTTGTTTGCAGAGTCTAACAGTATGGATGCGCTCCTGACTCGTTTAAGTTATGGTCAGGAACACAAACCAATTGATCTTGAAATTGAACCACTTAGCCAGCAGGAAGCGGATCGTTTTTTTGAACATTTGGTGATTCGATTTGTCGAAGATGACATGGAAAAACGGGTACGCAACGCGTATCGGACGGTCGCTCGCCGCCCTGGCGAGATCATGGCGTTAGGGGATTATAAAGTGGAAAAAAGGATTATTATCCGCTCGATAGTGGGTTCTCCGGTGAATATTGCATTACTGGTTATTACTTTGCTGGTATTAATCGGTGGCGGGTACTGGTGGATGATGATGCAACCATCTGCGGACGACAAAGCACAGCAAATTACCCAGTCGATGGAGCAGACGGTGATTCCTACTCTCCCTGAAAGTGAATCTGAAACAGAAGCTAGCGCAGTTATCATTGAATCAGAGCCCGTTATAGATCAGACCGTGGTGAATGCGGTTGATGACTCTATGGCTTTGCCACCCGATGTCACCGAGCAGGTAACAAGTGTCGGTACTGCCGATGATGCCCAACAGCGTGTAGTGATCACATCAGACGTTGTCGATGCGCTGATGGAAGGGAAACCTGAACAAGTGGATACCAGCGTGATCGATGAGGTGGTTGGACAATCTATGGTCGAAGAGCCGACTCCCGTTGAAGAAGCGGTATCGCCTCAAGAACAGACGCCAGCAGCAACAGAAACGGTCATTAAGTTCTCCTTTACTAAAGATGAACTTAAGAGTTTTTCTTCACGCAGCTATACTTTGCAGCTTGCTGCCGTTAGCTCACTTCAAGAAGTTCAGAAATTTATCGATCAGCATCAACTTGCTAACCAAGTCTTTATTTATCCAACGGAACGCAATGGTGTTGAATGGTACATTATCACCTATCAAAACTACCCAACGATTCAGGTTGCGCGTGATGCAGTGGCTGGATTATCGAGTGAGTTACAAAAACTGGATCCGTGGGCAAAGTCGTTGAATCAAGTTCAACGCGAGATAGATCGTGGCAGCCAAGAGAACTAGATTGTTTTTCACCGCAAAATAGCCTGAGATTAATTACAAAATATGTTACATTCCGCAGCCTTAATTTGTGGTTGATAGATAGAGCACTAGATGAAGAAGCAGCGAGCCTTCCTGAAATGGGCAGGGGGTAAATATGGACTTGTCGAAGATA
Source organism: Vibrio sp. M260112 (assembly GCF_036533775.1). Classification (NCBI taxonomy): domain Bacteria; kingdom Pseudomonadati; phylum Pseudomonadota; class Gammaproteobacteria; order Vibrionales; family Vibrionaceae; genus Vibrio; species Vibrio sp. M260112. Next base: position 23,981 of record NZ_JATABH010000026.1, read on the forward strand.
TCCAGCGTCACTTGCCTGAAGCTCGTAAACTGGTAGAGCCGTTCGTAGGTGCTGGTTCTGTTTTCCTCAATACGGACTACGAGCAATACCTGCTGGCAGATATTAATCCGGATCTGATCAACCTGTATAACCTTCTTAAAGTAAATCCACAAGAGTACATCTCGGAAGCGAAGCGTTGGTTCTGTGCTGAGAATAATCGTAAGGAAGCTTATCTCGATATTCGTCAGCAGTTTAATGCCACTGACGATGTCATGTATCGCTCCTTAGCATTTCTTTATATGAACCGTTTTGGTTTTAATGGCTTATGCCGTTACAACAAGAAGGGTGGGTTTAATGTCCCTTTCGGTTCGTATAAGAATCCGTACTTCCCTGAAGCAGAGCTAGAGTTCTTTGCGGAAAAATCAAAGAAGGCGACTTTCGTATGTGAAGGCTACCATGAGACCTTCAAGCGTGCGCGAAAGGGCAGTGTGGTTTATTGTGATCCTCCTTATGCACCGTTATCTAACACAGCGAACTTTACCTCATACGCAGGCAATGGGTTCAGCTTAGATGATCAGGCCGCTTTGGCGGATGTTGCCGAGCGAGCTGCGGTAGAACGTGGAATCTCAGTTCTTATCTCTAACCACGATACAACACTCACTCGTCGCTTATATCATGGCGCAGAGCTTAACGTGGTTAAGGTGAAGCGTACTATAAGCCGCAATGGTGCAGGGCGAAATAAAGTCGATGAACTGCTAGCGCTATTTAAGCCAACAGACGGTGAATAATCACATTTCATCAAGCTTTCCTATCTTCTGACCTTTAGCTTAGGTAGAATTGCGCGCAAAATGCTCTGTAATTCAGAGAATCTGTTTTGAATGCAATGATGCCAATTACTACTAGAGGTCAGGTATGAAAGATTTCCTTATCGCTCCATCGATTTTGTCTGCAGACTTTGCTCGCTTGGGTGAAGACGTTGAAAAAGTGCTCGCAGCAGGCGCTGACGTGGTTCACTTCGACGTAATGGATAACCACTACGTACCAAACCTGACTTTTGGCGCACCTATCTGTAAAGCATTGCGTGATTACGGTATTACCGCACCGATTGATGTTCACCTTATGGTTAAGCCGGTTGATAGCATCGTTCCAGATTTCGCCAAAGCTGGCGCATCGATGATCACATTCCATATCGAAGCATCAGAGCACGTTGATCGTACGTTGCAACTGATTAAAGAGCACGGCTGTAAAGCGGGTGTTGTACTCAACCCTGCGACCCCTTTGTCACACCTTGAGTACATCATGGACAAAGTGGATATGATTCTACTGATGTCAGTGAACCCAGGCTTTGGCGGTCAGTCTTTCATTCCAAATACCCTTGATAAGTTACGTGCAGTGCGCAAGATGATTGACGAATCGGGTCGCGATATCCGTTTGGAAATCGATGGTGGTGTGAAAGTGGATAACATCAAAGAGATCGCGGAAGCTGGCGCGGATATGTTCGTAGCCGGTTCTGCAATCTTTAACGAGCCTGATTACAAACAAGTGATCGACCATATGCGCGCAGAATTGGCTCAGGTGAAGTAATTCGATGAATAAGCGTATTAAACTGATTGCCTTCGATTTGGATGGTACTTTGCTTGATAGTGTACCTGATCTCGCGGTAGCGGCTGATCAAGCTGTTCAAGCATTGGGCTTTCCCGCTGTCACTGAAGAGCAAGTTCGAGACTATGTGGGTAACGGTGCTGATATTCTTATCGGGCGTTCACTTAGCCGTAGTTTTACCGTGTCACCTGATCTTGACCCACAATTGCATGCCAAGGCTCGTGTGTTATTTGATGATTATTACCAACAAGGCGGGCACAAGTTAAGTCATTTATACCCAGCGGTAAAAGAGACTTTGGCTGAACTGCACCGTGCTGGCTTTACGATGGCGCTGGTGACCAACAAACCTTCCAAGTTTGTTCCTGAAGTGTTGGCTCAGCATAACATTGGCCAATACTTTGTAGATGTTATTGGTGGTGATACTTTCCCTGAAAGAAAACCTAACCCCATCGCACTTAACTGGCTGCTTGAGAAGCACAACTGCCAGCCTGAAGAAATGTTGATGGTTGGCGATTCAAGCAATGACATCAAAGCGGCGAAGAATGCAGGTTGTTACTCATTTGGTCTTACTTATGGCTACAACCACGGTGAGCCAATCTCTGACTCTGAGCCAGATTACGTCGCGGACACCATCGCAGATTTAGTCGATGCTGTAACGGTTTGCGCGTAAGTGCAATAAAATATCTTCCAAAATACTCGTTAATGAGTACACTGAGTAAACCGTGTCACTAGGTGATTGATAACCTGAATCGACACGGTTTTTTCATATATTTAGATTAAGAAGTCAAAGGAATCATTCCCATGAGCAAACCCATTGTATTGAGTGGTGTTCAACCATCAGGTGAACTAAGTATCGGTAACTACTTGGGTGCTCTACGTCAATGGCAACAAATGCAGGACGATTATGATTGCCAATACTGTGTAGTAGACCTTCATGCAATTACTGTTCGCCAAGATCCAAAGGCACTGCATGAAGCGACGCTTGACGCATTAGCAATCTGTCTTGCCGTTGGTGTTGAACCGAAAAAGAGCACGCTATTTGTTCAGTCTCATGTACCAGAGCATGCTCAACTTGGTTGGCTTCTTAACTGCTATACCCAGATGGGTGAACTTGGTCGTATGACTCAGTTTAAAGATAAGTCTGCTCGTTATTCAAAAGATACCTCTAGCCAGTTCGGTGATGTGAATGTGGGTTTGTTTGACTACCCTGTATTGATGGCAGCTGACATCCTGCTTTACGGTGCTCACCAAGTGCCAGTAGGTAGCGATCAGAAGCAGCACTTGGAGTTAGCACGCGATATTGCTAACCGTTTTAACAACATCTATTCGCCAGAGCAGCCTATCTTCCAAGTACCAGAACCGTATATTCCAACAGTGAATGCACGCGTGATGAGCCTTCAAGATGCGACTAAGAAGATGTCAAAGTCAGACGATAACCGTAAAAACGTGATTACTCTGTTGGAAGAGCCTAAGTCAATCATTAAGAAGATTAACAAAGCTCAAACAGACGCAGAGACACCACCACGTATCGCGCATGACTGGGATAACAAAGCCGGTATTTCTAACTTGATGGGTCTTTACTCGGCAGCGACGGGTTTAAGCTTTGAAGAGATTGAAGCTAAGTACCAAGGCGTTGAAATGTATGGTCCGTTCAAGAAAGATGTCGGCGAAGCCCTTGTCGCAATGCTTGAGCCTATCCAAGCTGAATACCATCGTATCCGCGCTGATCGTGCTTACATGGATCAAGTGATGAGACAGGGTGCGGAAAAAGCGTCAGCTCGTGCTGCTGAAACATTGAAGAAAGCATACCAAGCAGTAGGTTTCGTTACACGCCCGTAGTGCTGAGAAAAGCCAGAACGCTGCGCTTCGAGATCGGGCTACGCCCTTCGAGATGCTAGATCGCTTCGCTCCGAGAACGGACTTCGTCCTTCGAGAGGCTCTTGTGGTGAGTGAGTCGAAAGTTGCAGGCAGCGCTGGCTAACGCTTAAGTCTAATTGTCTGATTTTAAAAGAAAAGGGTTGATATACACTGTCAACCCTTCCAAGTTTTTCTCGCTTCTCGCTTCTCGCTTCTCGCTTCTCGCTTCTCGCTTCTCGCTTCTCGCTTCTCGCTTCTCGCTTCTCGCTTCTCGCTTCTCGCTTCTCGCTATTGCGCCCCTTCAAAGCCCATTTGACGCCACGCTTCAAAAGCAATGATCGCCACCGCATTGGAGAGGTTGAGACTGCGTGCATCAGGCATCATTGGAATGCGGATGCGCTGTTCCATAGGCATACTTTCAATCAAATCAGCGGGTAGGCCGCGAGTTTCTGGGCCGAATAACAGCACGTCACCTTTATGGAATTGAGCGTCGACGTGATGACCTGTGGTTTTTGTTGTGCAGGCAAAGATGCGATAGTCACCGCGCTCTTTCTCTAAGTATTCCACAAATGCCTGATAGTTTTTGTGTCGAATAACGCGAGCAAGATCATGATAGTCGAGCCCTGCGCGACGTACTTTCTTCTCTTCCAAATCAAACCCTAGTGGCTCAATCAAATGTAAGTTGGCACCACAGTTGGCACATAGACGAATAATGTTACCAGTATTAGGTGCGATCTCAGGCTCATATAGGGCGATATCAAACATATTGTGATTCTTTAATTACTGACAGGATTGAGGCCTGAAAGTATAAGGCGGCTTGCCACAGCCGCCAAGTCTGATGTAGTGATTTTGTAGGGATACTTAGTGATGGAGAGGGAGTGTGATCGTCACGCACAGTCCACCTAGCTTGCTGCGCGTTGCACTCACGGTTCCGCTGTGCTGCCTTACTGCACTTTCGGTGATGGTTAATCCTAGTCCGGTACCACCACTGTGCCTATCACGAGCCGTTGACACGCGATAGAAAGGGCGGAAGATCGCATCGAGTTCATGGTCAGGTACCCCATCACCGTTGTCATCAACAGTGATCGTAATGTACTGGTTGGACTCTACCACTTGAACTTCGATACGATCCTTTCCGTAGTAGATGGCGTTGCGGACGATATTGTCTACCGCACTCATCAGCAACTTGGGATTACCTGATATTGCACAACTTGGCAAGGGAGTGAAAACCAGTTCTTTATCCATTTGTTCTGCTTCAAATTGAGCATCAGAAAGGATGGCTTCCCATAGACTACTGACGGGCTGTAGCTCTCGATTTAAGTGGCTGTCGACTTGCATTCGTGACAGCTCAAGAAGTTCAGCAATCATCTGCTCTAAGCGTTGCGCTTCGGTATCTATGCGAGTTAATTCCGCGCTCTCTCCTTGTTTTCTGGTGGCAAGCGCGTTTGCCATGCGCAGACGAGTGAGAGGAGAACGAAGTTCATGGGATATGTCGGACAGCAGTCTCTGTTGACCTGAGATCATCTGGTTCACGGCCTCAACCATTTGGTTGAAGCTAGCTCCTGCTTGGCGGAATTCACTGGTGCCTTTCTCCAAGCTAGGGTCGACAACAAACTCACCTTTCGCGACACGCTTTGCCGCTCGTTCAAGCTTACGAGCGGGTTGACTTAATGCCCACGCTAACCAAAGCAGTAAGGGCGTACTTACGATCATTACCGCAAATAGTAGCTGGAACGGTCGGTCAAACATTCGTAGCAAGAAAGGAGGTGGCTGATTCCACTTTACACCAACAAACAGTAATAGTTCCTGTTTTGCTAATGTCACAGGGAGGGGACCGGCAAACATGTAGTGACCGTATAGTTTTTGTTTTGGCTTTCCTGAAAGCTCGACACTCGTGATGAAGTTTTGTAGCGCTTTCGATCTATGTTCTCTTGAATCTTGTGTGGTTAGCAGGCTACCGTCGAGGTCGGTAACAAAAAAGCGCGGCCGTGTATCGCGAGGCGAGCGAGAAGGACCTTCAAGTTTGAATAGAATATTGGCAAGGTTTTCCCCGTTGGCGAACTGCTTCTCAATCGTCATTTTGAGTTCGATCAGACGATCATATTGATCGGCGGGAATATCACGAGCTTTCCTTGGATCAAGGTGAGGCAGAGACAGTACCGCCATCAGCACCAGAAACATAGTAAACCAAAAGATCGCAAAGATACGACCGTACAGACTGGTGATTTTTGGAAGTCGCATTAGTCCTCCTCAACCAGTAGATAGCCACGACCACGAAGCGTTTTGATACGTGATTTGCCATCTTCTCTATCCGGAAGTTTTTTCCGCAAGTTAGATACATGCATATCGATAGCGCGATCAAAAGCGGCTAGACGTTTGCCCAGTACATCGAGGCTAAGGGTCTCTTTGGTTAGTGTCTGTCCCGGATTTTGAACAAAGTGGCTCAACAATGCGAACTCAGTGGTGGTCAGATCAAGCAGTTGGCCCTGACAGTAAGCCTCCTGCTTGCCGGGATAGATTTGAATATCTTGGTATTCGACACAGTCTGAGTTTTTACTTTGCTTGCCATTGTCTGAGCTTTGAGTGCGACGTAAGATTGCTCGGATTCGCGCGAGTAATTCACGATCGCTGAACGGTTTAGGTAGGTAGTCATCAGCACCCAGTTCGAGACCAATAACACGGTCAATCTCTTCACCTTTGGCCGTGAGCATCAATACTGGGGTTTGCCAGTCTTCTCGGAGACGTTTGAGAGTTTCCATCCCATTGAGTTTAGGCATCATGACATCAAGCAGAATTAAATCAACATCATCGCTAAGTCGTGCTAGTCCTTCTTCACCATTGTTTGCTTCCGATACGTCGAACCCCTCAAAAGAGAGAACTTCTTTCAACAGGCTTGTGAGTTCTGTATCGTCGTCAATTAACAGTATATGTGGCATAGCAAGGTCTCAACTTAGTTTGGTTATCGTTAGTTTACTGGGAAAACGTCCATTGATTTAGTGTCATTATTGTTCTTTACGATTCTTTACGCTCTATAGACGTTGCTTTACGCTGCAAGTCGTATTCTACACTTAACCGCTGTGAAGACAGCTCATTCAACAGATTAACGTGAAGGGTACGATTATGAAATTAGCAAAAAAGGTAGTATTGGCAGCCGCTGTTCTTCCACTAGCATTAGGTACAGCAAGTGCTTACGCATTTGGCGGAAAAGATCACAATAATGGTGGAAATGGTCGACACGGCGAATGTGGTGGTGGTTTTGACCGAGGCATTATGCGTCAATTAGACCTCACAGATGCGCAAAAAACTCAGCTTCAAGAGATGCGCGAAACGAATAACCAGCAGAAAAAAGCGGTATTCCACGCAGAGAAATTAGCTCAAAAAGCTAAAGTAGAACAGTTGCTACTTGCTGATAATTTTGATCAGGCTGCGGCAAACGAATTAGCCAAAGCTATGGTTGAACAACAAACTGAACGCAAAGTGAAAATGTTAGAAAGACAGCACAAGATGCTAAGTATTCTGACACCTGAGCAAAAAGCGAAGTATTTCGAGTTGCAACAAGAGCGAGCTACAGAGCGTTCAGAAAAGATGCAAAAACATACCAACTAAGTTCTAGAGTTAGTGGATCAAAGGCGGCTGAAAAGCCGTCTTTTTTATATCATTTTTATTCAACTTGTGAAGCGTTATACTTAGGGAATGTTTGCTTACTAATCAAAGTACTATGAAACAGGAATACGCTCGCCTTGTCACCATGGCGGCTTGGACAGCTACGATAGTGGCTACGCTTTTACTTATTGTTAAAGTCGCAGCTTGGTGGGTCACGGGATCGGTCAGTCTTCTCGCGTCACTAATTGACTCGATGCTTGATATTGCCGCCTCACTGGTCAATTTGGTTGTCGTGCGGTACTCATTACAACCGGCAGACCGAGAGCACACCTTTGGTCATGGTAAAGCAGAGTCTTTAGCTGCCTTAGCTCAAGCGATGTTCATTTCAGGTTCGGCGGTCTTTCTTATTCTTAACGGTATAGAACGTTTCTTCAGGCCTCATGCTCTCCAGTCACCAGAGTATGGCGTATATGTCAGTTTGTTTGCCATTGCGGTGACATTGGGTTTGGTTACCTTCCAAAAACAAGTTGTCAAAAAAACGGGCAGCCAAGCGATCGCAGCCGATTCACTTCACTATCAGTCTGATCTCTATATGAACGCGGCTATTATGCTGGCGCTGGGTTTAAGTTGGTTTGGTATCACACAGGCAGATGCGGTGTTTGCTGTCGGGATCGGTGTGTTTATCCTATATAGCGCATTCAAGATGGTTCAGGAAGCCATTCAAACGCTACTGGACAGAAAGCTTCCGGATGATGAACTTAAAGCCATTCGACAATGTTGTTTGAATGTGAAGGGGGTACTGGGCGTTCATCAACTAAGAACACGGATGTCTGGCCCGACACGTTTTATTCAGCTTCATTTGGAATTGGAAGATAATATGCCATTGCTTGAGGCGCATCGAATCTCTGATCAAGTCGAGGATAAATTGCTTGAGCTTTTTCCTCAATCGGATGTACTAATTCATCAGGATCCCTATTCTGTGGTATTGGGAGCGGAGAAAGTCCAGAAATCTCAAGATTGGTAAGAGTAATAACGCAGACAAACCGTCAACTATTGACTATCTTTTCAGCGATACCACTTTTAACTGTGATCCTGATGTGTATCAAGTAAGTCAATGTGCAAAGCTGTAATACTCTTACATAAGTAGAAAACTTACATAATTTGATGCAAATAAAAGTAGTATTCCTTTCTAGGAAAGGTAACATATTGCACAGTTAAAGGAATTTTGTTGGTGGCTTGTTTGAAAGCGGCTGACGTAAAAATTGAAATAAGATTCCCAAAAATCGAGGGTGAGCATGATTAAGAAGATCGGTGTCTTAACAAGTGGCGGTGACGCACCTGGTATGAACGCAGCAGTCCGTGGTGTAGTTCGTACTGCACTATCTGAAGGGTTAGAGGTTTACGGTGTATTCGATGGCTACTTAGGCCTATATGAAGATCGTATCAAACAACTGGATCGTTCAAGCGTTTCTGACGTGATCAACAAGGGCGGTACGTTCCTAGGTTCTGCACGTTTCCCTGAGTTCAAAGAAGTCGAAGTTCGCCAAAAAGCGATCGAAAACTTACAGAAACACGGCATTGAAGCTCTTGTTGTTATCGGCGGTGACGGCTCTTACATGGGTGCGAAGAAGCTGACTGAAATGGGTTACCCATGTATTGGTCTTCCTGGCACAATCGACAACGACATCGCAGGTACAGATTACACAATCGGTTACCTAACTGCTCTAAATACAGTTATCGATGCGATCGACCGTCTACGTGATACTTCATCTTCTCACCAACGTATTTCTATCGTAGAGATCATGGGTCGCCATTGTGGTGATCTTACGCTTATGTCTGCGATCGCTGGTGGCTGTGAGTACATCATCACACCAGAAACGGGTCTAGATAAAGAGAAGCTAATTGGTAATATCCAAGATGGCATCGCTAAAGGTAAGAAGCATGCGATCATTGCTCTAACAGAGCTAATGATGGATGCGAACGAGTTAGCTAAAGAGATCGAAGCGGCAACAGGTCGTGAGACTCGTGCTACAGTTCTGGGCCACATTCAACGTGGTGGTCGTCCAACTGCGTTTGACCGTGTACTCGCTTCACGTATGGGTAACTACGCTGTACATCTTCTAATGGAAGGTCAAGGTGGTCGCTGTGTTGGTATTCAGAAAGAGCAACTTGTTCACCACGATATTATCGATGCAATCGAGAACATGAAGCGTCCTGTACGCACTGACCTGTTCAAGGTAGCGGAAGAGTTGTTCTAAGCACATCGCTAAAATGATTCAAATAAAAAGCCAGTTGGGAAACCAACTGGCTTTTTTACTATTTGTCGTTTGGTTAGTTCACAATCATGGTTGAGATAACGTAACCGACAGTCGTAGCGGTAACCACGCCAATGAAACCTGGTAGCAAGAAGCTGTGGTTGAGAATGTACTTCCCGATTTGGGTTGTCCCTGAGCGGTCGAAGGTAATCGCGGCTAGGTCACTTGGATAGAACGGGAAGAAGAAGTAAGCATAACATGCGGGTAGTACACCAATCAGAACAGGGGCTGGAATGCCCATCGCAAATCCAAGTGGCAGCATGATGGTAAGAACCGCAGCCTGACTCTTGAGGAATACTGACACCACAAACATCGCGATGGCGAAAGTCCATGGATGCGCGGCCACAATGTCACTCACCAAACTGATTAAGTAGGGTTTGTGGAAGCCGATAATTGTGTCACTCATCCAAGCAATACCAAAGATGATGATCACCGCCGTCATACCTGCGATAAACACGTTACTGTGGACGATTTTTTTCGGCTCTACTTTAGTGGTGAGTAGAATCAACGCACCGACAGATAGCATCAGGAACTGAATCGCTACCGACATCTTAACTCCGCTTGGTAGCAGACCTAAATCTTTACCAAACATCGCGACAAATATGACGGTGGCGATACCCGCGAGGAAGATGGTTAAACCTTTCTTCGCAACGCCTTCGTGGCTAGGGGTTTGATCGTCTTCATCGCTTGCATCAATTAGCTGTGCTTTGAATTCAGGATCTTGGCAACGTTCAATGAATGCTGGATCTTGATCGAGATCTTTACCGCGTTTCAAACTCCATAAACAGCCAACAAGTACACCAATCAGAGTTGCTGGAATGGTGACAAGCAGTACGTCAACTAGGCTGATATCGAGACTGTTGTCTGCGGCAGTCGCCATGACAACAGCCGCTGCTGCTGCAATCGGACTTGCCGTGATCCCCATTTGTGAAGCGACCGTAGACATTGCCATTGGTCTTTCAGGGCGAATACCTTTCTTATATGCCACATCATAAATAACAGGGAGAAGTGGGTAAACCGAGTGGCCAGTCCCGACTAACACAGTAAGAGAGTAAGTACAAAGTGGGCCTAAGAAGACGATTTGACTAGGGTGTTTGCGTAGCAGGCGCTCTGCGAACTTAACCAGTAGCTTGAGGCCACCCGTTGCTTCGAGTGTGGCTGATGCTGCGACCACCGCGAGAATGATCAGCATTACGCTGATAGGTGGTGATCCCGGTGCGACACCAAAAACGAAGGCCAGAACAGAAACGCCCAGACCACCGAGTAAACCAAACGCAATGCCTCCATGGCGGATACCGATAAAAATGACCGTCAGAAGCAGGAGCATATGTACGTAAAACATAATCTAACCCTACAGTAAGTTGAAAGTTGTGATTATGCTAACCCGAAAGGGGTAGGCGAAATGTGAGGTCTTTTGCTTATCTCGCGCATGACTTTCACTATTCGCCTCTTCTTTGTTTGTTATCAAATAACGAAGCTTAAATGGAGGAAATAGGTCGATTTATATCTAAGGCTTATGCACCAGAACGTAATCTCTTACGTTTCTGGAATGTTTGGTGTACGCCTCGACGTAACGCCTTAACTCTGTTTTCTGCTTTATCTACGCCAAGCAGAACCGTGAGTGCGAGCAAGGTGATAACAACGGACTGTTGTAAGTATCCTAACCCTATCATCAAGCCTAGAGCGGCAAGCATCCAGATAACTGCTGCGGATGTCACACCGTGGATCTTGCCATCTTGCGTCATCATTACACCGGCACCAAGAAAACCAACACCAGTAATGATTTGCCCAAGCACGCGAGCTTGGTCAAGGGTGTTTGGCGAGAGTGATACGGCCATAGACATAAATAAATAGGTACCAGAAATGATCAGAATTGAAGTACGAATACCGACAGGTTTGCCACGAGTCTGACGTTCGACACCAATTAAAATACCATTGATAGCGCAGCAAAGTAGCGCTAGCCAACTAAACGGTCCTAAGTCTAATAGTTGATCTAAAGTTGGTTGCATTATGACCTCCAAAACGCTTGAGTATGCATAGATTACAGGTGTCGATCGAACAAAAGATTTCTATCTTTAAGACAAAAAACTAGCAGCCATTTGTGGTAAGAATGAAACTCGGAGGATCGGTTTCCGTCGCCTCGGTGTACTGTAAGAAGCAGTTTAGTCCAACTTGTCTTCGACTCGCCGGCATATAGAGAATGATGCCATCGTCACCATTGGTATTGCTAAAGTACCAGTCAGCATTGTCGCGGCCCCAAGTGGTGTTTTCTATGTTGGCATCAATAAGATGAGCCCATGCGTTTGCATTGTCTGCTCTCGCATAGCCGTAGACGAGCAAGACATTCTCACCTTCAATTTCAATCGAAGCGTTCTCCTCGGTGTTGAGACCTCGAACCGATGACAAACCAATTAACTGATCGTTTGCTCCTTGCATGGCACTACGTAACCCTTGTAGGGCTGAAATGCGTGCGTCCGACTGGATATTTAACATACGTGGCAACGCTGTGACCGCTAGGATACCGAGCACAACAATGACGATAATGAGTTCAATCAGGGTAAATCCACGTACGTTTTTCATTACTACTCTAAATGTAGGTCGAGAGGGGTTTTACTGGCGCGGCCGCCAATTTCTCTAGTCAGTTTCGGTACCAAGTAACCAGAGACTTGTTCCAGCACGCCGGCCATGATTCTTTTGGCTTCCTGATCGGAAATAAAGAAATGCGCAGCGCCTTGCACCTTGTCTAGTACATGGATGTAATACGGCAGAATGCCTGCATCAAACAGTGCGTTGCTCAGCGCAACTTGGCTAGCAACACTGTCATTCACACCTTTAAGCATCACGCCTTGGTTGAGTAGAGTAACACCAACTTGTTTGAGTCGAGACAATGCGTTGGCAAGAGTTTGATCTATCTCCTGTGCATGATTGATATGCGTAACTAAGATCACTTGTAGACGAGTTTGAGCCAATGTGTCCGTCAGAGTCTGGGTGATACGATCTGGGATGACGACAGGTAATCGAGAGTGAATACGTAAGCGCTTAATATGGCTAATATCTGCAATATGCTTGATGAGCCAATTTAGCTCCTCATCCTTGGCCATGAGAGGATCGCCACCGGATAAAATGATCTCATCGATCTCAGGGTGCTGCTGAATGTAGTCGAGGCTGGTTTGCCAAACTTGCTTAGACCCTTTGTTTTCGTCGTACGGGAAATGACGACGGAAACAGTAGCGGCAATTGACGGCACAGCCGCTTTTTACAATCATCAATGCGCGATTACGATATTTGTGCAGTAATCCTGGGATGGCATTGTTCTGCTCTTCGAGCGGATCGTTGGAATATCCTTGATGAATTTCAAACTCCTCACTCAATGGCAGCACCTGACGTAAAAGCGGGTCATAAGGGTTGCCTTTTTCCATTCTATCGACAAAACTTTGCGGCACACGCTGCGCAAAAAGCTTTCGAGCTTCAAACCCGTTCAGCCAAGGGGTCGGATCAATTTCAAGTTGTTCGAGCAGTTTTGCAGGATCCGAGATCCCATTCGCTAGCTGTTTAAGCCAGTTTTGCTCAACAGATTCAACTTTTCGGGTTATGATGTGCGGCATTGAATTTAGCTCTAAGAATGTAAGAGGAAAAAATGGCTACTGTTAGCACCAATGAATTTAAAGGCGGTCTAAAACTAATGCTTGATAACGAGCCTTGCGTTATCTTGGAAAACGAATACGTTAAACCTGGTAAAGGCCAAGCGTTCAACCGCGTAAAAATTCGTAAACTTCTTTCTGGTAAAGTGCTAGAGAAAACCTTCAAGTCTGGTGATACTTGTGAAGTTGCAGACGTAATGGATATCGACCTAGATTATCTATATAACGACGGCGAATTCTACCACTTTATGAGCAACGAAACATTCGAGCAGATTGCTGCTGATGTTAAAGCGGTAGGTGACAACGCTAAGTGGTTGGTTGAAAACAACACTTGTATGTTAACTCTTTGGAACGGCAACCCAATCGTGGTAACGCCACCAAACTTCGTTGAGCTAGAAGTAACCGATACAGATCCAGGTCTAAAAGGCGATACTCAAGGTACGGGTGGTAAACCTGCAACACTGTCTACAGGTGCAGTAGTACGCGTTCCTCTGTTCATCTCTATCGGCGAAGTGATCAAAGTAGATACTCGCTCTGGCGAATACGTTAGTCGTGTAAAATAAGCATTGCTTAGGTTAAGTTTTAGAAAAAGGTCACTTCGGTGGCCTTTTTTATTTTTATCTGCAAGGTTTGATGTGCCACAATTCTAGGTCAGTCCGATGGTACTAAACTATAACCTATGAAACAGTCTCTTAAAATATGGCTAGATGCCGCTCGACCAAAAACCTTGCCTCTCGCATTGGTTTCTATCTTAACGGGTAGCGTATTGGCGTACTCCACTCACCAATTCTCTTTTGTTGTTGCGTTATTGGCGTTTTTGACAGCGACTCTGCTGCAGATTTTATCGAATCTTGCCAATGATTATGGCGATGCAGTGAAAGGAACCGACAATGAAAATCGACTTGGACCGATGCGTGCGATTCAGTCAGGTGCAGTGAGTCAGTCTGCTATGAAGCAGGCGATGATGATTAATGTGGTCCTGACTGTTATTGCGGGTCTGACGTTGGTGATGTACGCGTTAGAAAGCTTACAGAGCATCTTGGCCTTTATTGGCTTGGGGATGTTGGCAATCGTTGCGGCAATTGCTTACACCGTTGGCAATAAACCTTATGGCTATGTTGGCTTAGGTGATATTTCCGTCTTTATTTTCTTTGGTTTACTTGGCGTAGCAGGGACTTACTTCTTGCATGCCGGCATCGTGGCGCCTTTGCTGATCCTGCCAGCGATTGGCTGTGGTTTACTGGCTGTCGCAGTCCTTAATATCAATAACATGCGCGATATTGATAACGACCAAGAATGCGGTAAGAAGACGGTCGCCGTGCGTCTTGGGCAAAAACGTGCCAAGCAGTACCACTTTGTCCTACTAGTGGGTGCTGTTATTGCTTTTGCCGCCTATTTGGTGCATCAACCTAGCCCAATATGGATCAGTCTGCCTTTTCTTCTCAGTCTTATTGTGACCTACAAACATGGTCGAGCAGTCTGGTTGGCACAGCAACCAGCGCAGATTGCGCCAATGATGCCTGCAATAGTGAAATGCTCAATGGTGACCAACTTGCTGTTTGCTGGAGTGGTCATAGCTCAAACTCTGGTGAGTTAAATGATGCATGTCATTGCAATGACTTAATGACCCTATATACTCGATGGAGATAACGAACGGTATGGGAAGGAATACTATGGAATACAATACCTCTGCCTTGTGCGACATCTACTTAGAGCAAGTCGATGTCGTTGAGCCCATGTTTAGTAACTTTGGTGGGTGCGCATCGTTCGCAGGCCAGATCACTACGGTGAAATGCTACGAAGACAATGGATTAATCCGTGAGATCTTAGAGCAAGACGGCCTTGGTCGAGTACTGCTTATTGACGGTGGTGGATCTTTACGCCGAGCTTTGATTGATGCAGAACTTGCGTCAATGGCAGAAGAGAACGAGTGGGAAGGTATTGTTGTTTACGGTTGCGTCCGAGAAGTGGATGAACTGGAAGACATGAGTATCGGTATTCAAGCTATTGCTTCTATTCCAGTAGGCGCAACGTCCCAAGGTGTGGGGGAGGTTGATATTCCGGTTAACTTCGGTGGCGTCACTTTCCTTCCAGAAGATTACCTATACGCAGACAACACAGGGGTGATTCTTTCTCAAGAACCACTTGATGTTGATTTAGAAATCGACGATGAAGAAGAAATCGTGGTTAATGAATAACCCGTGAATCTTTGCACAAACACTGGCCGAAAGGTCGGTGTTTTGTTTTATGGCCGTGAAGTAAGATAAGTACGACGAAGTTTGGTTGCATAAAGATAGCCCGCTGTTCCTCCGACAATATTGCCTAGTGCAATTCCGACAAATAGTCCTTCAATACCGTACCACTGACCGCCAAGCCACGCGCATGGTAAGGTAAAAAGAAACAAACGCATAAAGCTCCATTGGAAAGCACGCATCGGTTGATGAAGGGCATTGAGTCCAGAGACCAACATCATCATTATGCCTTGAAAACCATAGCTAAAAGGCACCACCAACAGGTAATGCCAAAGCAGATCTTTTACCGCAACCTCTTGAGAGAAAAGGGCTGCAATCGGGATACTGAGTGGCACCATCATAATGAATATCCCGAGCTGGAAGACGATGGAAAAGCGCATGCTAAGAAATAGACCAGCAAAACTTCTCGTTGGATTATTCGCTCCCATATTCTGGGCGATGAAGGGCGTTAGAGCTGAAGTCAACGCCATTAAAACTAATATCAGAATTGACTCAACTCTCTGCGCTGCGCCATAAGCGGCAACCGCTGCTGTGCCATGAGAAGAGAGCATCATCATTAAAATAGCGCCCGAGATAGGAGTTAGAGCATTAGATAGTGCCGCTGGAGTACCAATCTTAAGGATTTGTTTCCAGTCTTTTAAGAGAGAATCAAAGTTAGGCAGAGCAAGAAGCTTCTCACGTTTCGCCAATACATAAAGCGAACCGATTAAAGCCCCAAGCCAACTGAATGCACTGGCGATGGCAGCGCCTTGAATTCCAAGTTCTGGAAAAGGTCCGTAGCCAAAGATCAGTAGCGGGTCGAGTAGCCCGTTAATAAATCCAGCTAACATCATGATTTTTGCTGGGGTTTTTGTATCGCCTGTGGCACGAATTGCACTGTTACCCGCCATTGGGATCACCAGCAGAGGAATGGTGAGATACCATATCTGCATGTACTGTTTTATCAGCGGCAGTAAATCAGCTTTTGCGCCAAGAGCTAGAAATAAAGGCTCTATGGAAAAGAAACCTATCGCTGAAGCGAGCACCACAAGAGTCACAGCCAAGATTAGACCGTGGGTAGAAAATCGCGCAGCGTCTTGAGCTTGACCTTGTCCCAGCAAACGTCCAATGCTGGTCGACAGACCAATACCGATTCCCATAGTGATACAGTTGACCGCGAAGGTCACTGGAAAGGTATAGCTGATCGCCGCTAGGGCTTGTGTACCTAGCAGAGAGATAAAGAATGTATCGACTAAGTTGAACATCAGAATCGCGATCATGCCGAACGTCATCGGAACGGTCATCTGACGGAGAACTAGGGGAATTGAGCCTGTTAAAAGGCCATGCTTATCCTGCATTCGGCACAACTACTAGTGTTCGGAAAAGCGTAGGATACTTGATTGAGCCAACAGACACAAAAAAGGCCAGCAAAAGCTGACCTTTATTCTATTATCTAGAAAAATTACGCTTTAGCCGCTGCTGCCGCTTTTGCGATTGCTGCAAAGCTCTTAGCATCTAGAGATGCACCACCAACTAGCGCACCATCGATGTCTGGTTGAGAGAAGTAAGCTTCTGCGTTTTCAGGTTTAACAGAACCACCGTATTGGATAATTACTTGTTCAGCGACTTCTTGGCTCTTCGCAGCGATTAGAGCACGGATAGAAGCGTGAATACGCTGTGCATCTTCAGCTGTTGCTGCTTTACCAGTACCGATTGCCCAGATTGGTTCGTAAGCGATGATTGCATCGTTAAGTGCTTCTACACCGTAAGTATCGATAACAGCGTTGATTTGACGCGCACATACCGCTTCAGTTTCACCAGCTTCGTTTTGAGCTTCGGATTCACCGATACAGAAAACAGGCTTTAGGCCGTTCTCTTTCAGGAAAGCGAATTTCTTAGCGATGAACTCGTCTGATTCGTTGTGGTATTCACGACGTTCAGAGTGACCGATGATGATGTGAGTTGCACCGAAATCTTTCAACATTTCTGGAGACATGTCGCCAGTGAATGCACCACTGTTGTTTAGGTCAGTGTTTTGTGCACCAAGGATGATTTTGTTGCCACCTTTAGCGATTAGCTGTTCCGCTAAGTCAATGTATAGCGCTGGTGGAGCTACAGCAACGTCTACACCTTCAACGCCTTCAAGCTCAGCGTTTAGACCATTTAGCAGCTCTTTTACCATTGTTTTGCTGCCGTTAAGTTTCCAGTTACCCATCACTACAGGACGACGCATAGGAATATCTCCGTGTTTAATCAATTAATGTAAAAAATCTTCGTAAGAATATAACAGATAAAATGGGTTAGATCATGATTACCGTCATGTCTTAACCGGATATCATTTATTGGTAGGAGCAGTCATGCCACATATCTGGTGCAATTGATGGACATATCAGTGACCCATGGTACAAATTTGCTGAAACATGCTCGGAATTAAGCATAGAAATTGGTAATAGTGTTGTCCATTCACCCTTTCTCGTGAAACTCTCTTACATTTGAGGAATACTATGCCAAATCTAGTCATGGAATACTCCAACTCTGTGGATGAACGTGTCAATGTTCAAGGGTTGTTGGAAGATTTACATCAGGTTGCGATCCAGTGTGGGTTGTTTGATATCGGTTCAATCAAGTCAAGGGCACTGCGTTACCACAACTGGTTGATTGGCGATGAAGGAGACAGCGTTGACTTTATCCACATCAGTTTTGAACTGTTAGATGGGCGCAGTACAGAGCAAAAAAGAGAGTTGTCACGTCAATTGATGGATGTGCTGTCAGAGCAGGCAGGGCATGTACGTAGTCTAACGGTGAATATCCGCGACATGGATAAAGAGAGTTTTCAGAAAGTGGTAAATTAGATTACTTTGATCTAATTATTTTTAAATTTTGGGTATTCAAGATGTCAATGAAAGAACTGTTATTCTCGTTTCACGGTCGTATAGGACGTAAAACCTATTGGACTTGGAATGTGGCTTATTACTTACTAATTGTCGGTTTTGCGTTGGGAATGAATGTTCTGTTTCCATCCATAGCGCATCTTATTTTGCCGGTATTCTTGCTGATTGTTCTTTTACCGGATCTCGCCATCACAGCCAAACGTTGGCATGACAGAGGTAAGTCAAGTTGGTGGTTGCTGCTCAATATTCCTTTAGTGATTGGCCGAATGACAATGCCTGTTGGCGATCCAAGCCAAAGCGCGCAACCAACCACTTTACAAGCAGTGAGCTCAATGGCAGCACTGATTTGTGGTCTATGGATTCTAGTTGAGTGTGGTTTCCTTAAAGGCACGGATGGTGAGAATCAATACGGACCGGAAGGGAAGTAGAACGCTTCGCTCCGAGACCGGACTTCGTCCTGCGAGAGTTTAGAACGGGCTGCGCCCTTCGAGAGATGCACGTTATAGATGCTGAGTAGGTATCTGATACAGAGTTTTTGTTAGGGACTTACGTCTAAAATCCAGAAAAAAGGTTGACGCTTTCACGTCAACCTTCCAAGATTTTCTCGCTACTTCCTCAACAATACCTGTTCGACTTTATGATTTTGCCCTTTTTGCAAAATTAAGTGTGCGCGTCCTTTGGTTGGCAAAATATTCGCATCTAGGTTTACACCATTGATCGCTTGCCAGATGCTGTGCGCTTTTTCAATCGCCTGTGGTTCAGTCAGCTTAGTGTAATGGCTAAAGTAAGAGCCGGG
This sequence comes from Vibrio sp. M260112, assembly GCF_036533775.1. Lineage (NCBI taxonomy): Bacteria > Pseudomonadati > Pseudomonadota > Gammaproteobacteria > Vibrionales > Vibrionaceae > Vibrio > Vibrio sp. M260112. The sequence continues at coordinate 42,896 of NZ_JATABH010000026.1, forward strand.
CTTGGTAAAGGCACCCTGACGAAACTTCAAGAAACGTTCGACATACCACTGTTCAATAATGGTGCTCTCAGCATCCACATAAAGTGAAAAATCAAGAAAGTCGGAGACAAAGACGCGATGAGGATCGTGAGGGTAGTCCATACCACTTTGAAGGACATTTAAGCCTTCAATAATCAGCACATCTGGGCGATCGACCACTTTGACTTCGTCAGTAATGTCATAAGTGATGTGAGAGTACACCGGAACTTCCAGATTCGGTTTGCCGGCCTTTACATCAGAGACAAACGCTACTAACTGTTTGATATCGTATGACTCAGGGAAGCCTTTTCGGTGCATGATGCCGCGTTTATCGAGCACTTTCTTTGGGTACAGGAAACCATCGGTGGTCACCAGCTCAACTTTAGGGTGGTTATCCCAGCGAGATAATAGCGCCTTGAGCAAACGCGCGGTGGTACTTTTACCAACGGCGACACTTCCCGCGATACCAATGATAAAAGGAGGCGCAGACTCTTGATTCGAAATGAAGTTATTTAATACTGAGTTCCTGCTTTGGCGTGCAGCGATGTAAAGATTTAGTAAACGGGCTAGCGGCAGATAGATTTCTTCAACCTCATTCATCGTAAGGCTTTCATTTACACCTTGTAGCTCAACCAAATCGGTCTCGGATAACGTCATAGGCACAGCGTTACGCAGCGCGGCCCATTGCTGACGATTAAAAGAGAGATACGGCGTCATAGTCATCCTAACTTGGTTTTACTAATACGATAGAGCAGCGAAAATACAACAACCGCTAAAGATTTCCAACGACATAGTCTACATAAGTCAATTTTTGGCGATGAATTGGGCGAATTTTCAACAAATAAGCCCAAACGGACGAAAAAGAGATTTTTTTTTAAATTTACTATTGCAAGGCAGAAAATCATTCAATAGAATGCGCACCACTTATGCCGACTTAGCTCAGTAGGTAGAGCAACTGACTTGTAATCAGTAGGTCACCAGTTCGATTCCGGTAGTCGGCACCATTCTCTCCTTTAGTAGTGAGAATGGATAGAAAATTTGGAGGGGTTCCCGAGTGGCCAAAGGGATCAGACTGTAAATCTGCTGGCACTGCCTTCGATGGTTCGAATCCGTCCCCCTCCACCATATTCTTTAGGAAATAGCTCACAGAGTTACGTGTTGCGGGCATCGTATAATGGCTATTACCTCAGCCTTCCAAGCTGATGATGCGGGTTCGATTCCCGCTGCCCGCTCCACTCTATTTTGAGTGCTGATATAGCTCAGGCGGTAGAGCGCATCCTTGGTAAGGATGAGGTCGGCAGTTCGAATCTGCCTATCAGCACCAGCTCTATTAAAGCAAACTTTTCCTTTTGATACTTTCTTGCTGCTGAACTACGTTTAGTGTTTGAGAGTAATTTTATTACCAATACTTTTTGGTTGCGTGGTCATCAAAGCCACCTAAATCCGTACCTAGAGGGACAACTCATGTCTAAAGAAAAATTTGAACGTACGAAACCGCACGTAAACGTTGGTACTATCGGCCACGTTGACCACGGTAAAACAACTCTAACTGCAGCTATCTGTACAACACTTGCTAAAGTGTACGGCGGTGAAGCGAAAGACTTCGCATCTATCGATAACGCTCCAGAAGAGCGTGAGCGCGGTATCACAATCTCAACTTCTCACGTTGAGTACGACACTCCAACTCGCCACTACGCACACGTAGACTGTCCAGGACACGCTGACTATGTTAAAAACATGATCACAGGTGCTGCACAGATGGACGGTGGTATCCTAGTTGTTGCTGCGACAGATGGCCCAATGCCACAAACTCGTGAGCACATCCTACTAGGCCGTCAGGTTGGTATCCCTTACATCATCGTATTCATGAACAAATGTGACATGGTTGACGATGAAGAGCTTCTAGAGCTAGTAGAAATGGAAGTTCGTGAACTTCTATCTGAGTACGACTTCCCAGGTGATGATCTACCAGTAATCCAAGGTTCAGCTCTAGGCGCACTAAACGGCGAAGAGCAATGGGAAGCTAAGATCATTGAACTAGCAGAAGCGCTAGACAACTACATCCCAGAGCCAGAGCGTGCAGTAGACATGCCGTTCCTAATGCCAATCGAAGACGTATTCTCAATCCAAGGTCGTGGTACAGTAGTAACTGGCCGTATCGAACGCGGTATCCTAAACGTAGGTGACGAAGTTGCTATCGTAGGTATCAAAGAGACAATCACAACAACATGTACTGGTGTTGAGATGTTCCGTAAGCTTCTAGACGAAGGTCGTGCGGGTGAGAACGTTGGTGCACTTCTACGTGGTACTAAGCGTGATGAAGTAGAACGTGGTCAAGTACTAGCGAAGCCAGGTTCAATCACTCCACACACTAAGTTCGAGTCAGAAGTATACGTACTTTCTAAAGACGAAGGCGGCCGTCATACTCCGTTCTTCAAAGGCTACCGTCCACAGTTCTACTTCCGTACAACTGACGTAACTGGTAACATCGAGCTACCAGAAGGCGTAGAAATGGTAATGCCAGGCGATAACATCAAGATGACTGTAGAGCTAATCGCTCCAATCGCGATGGACGAAGGTCTACGTTTCGCGATCCGCGAAGGTGGCCGTACAGTTGGTGCTGGTGTTGTTGCTAAGATCTTCGCTTAATTCTAAAATTTTACGTTTGATGTTTGGCTTAGTGGCTCATCTGTAACGCTTTGAATTGTTGCTTGAGTGGTACCAGCGTTATAACGAAATGATCTTATTATTGTGCCAATACAACTGGTAACGATAACAATTCTTGTTTATATTTATCTTCTGTTAACGGTACTGGAAAGTTTAGATATGTATGTTTGTCTTTGTCATGGTGTTTCGGACAAGAAAATTAGACAGTTAGCCATTGATGAAGGGATCACTGATATCAAGGGGATAAAAAAATGTACTGCGCTGGGTTCGCAATGCGGTAAGTGCATCAAACCAGCCAAAGAAATCCTAGCAGAAACAGAATACCTACAACTCAAACAAGCCAGCTAAGCTATCGCTGAGTCTTTTTTGACAGTTTGCCATTTGGTTCTACATTTAAAAGAGCCAAAGAGGAGGGCTTATGTCATGAAAGGCGATCCAATCATTATCCAGCATCTCAACAAAGTTCTCGGTAACGAGCTCATAGCGATCAATCAGTATTTTCTCCACGCTCGTATGTATAAAGACTGGGGACTCAAACATCTCGCGGAAAAGGAATACCACGAATCTATCGATGAAATGAAACATGCAGATCATCTGATAGAGCGCATTCTATTTTTAGAAGGTCTGCCTAACCTTCAGGATTTAGGCAAGCTTATGATCGGTGAAGATACTAAGGAAATGCTTGAATGCGACCTCAAACTTGAGATGGCCGCGATTCCAGACCTTAAAAACGCTATCGCCTACGCAGAAGATGTCCATGACTATGTTTCTAGAGATCTATTCCAAGATATTCTTGAAGATGAAGAAGAACATGTCGATTGGCTGGAAACTCAATTAGGTCTAATTGATATGTCGGGTATTCAGAATTACCTGCAAGCTCAATATGTTGATGAAGATGACTAGACTCTAACTCGACCTTTTCGGTAGCGAAATGTCACACCTGAGGTGTGGTGAATTTCGTTGCCGATCCCTATCACATTTCTCTTGCTTAAACTGCTTTCTTTCTGTACTATTCGTGCTCCTTAAACTCGGTCAATTATCTTTAGTTCCTTGCTTCCTCTGGACGACCGGGCCATTTGTGGAAGCTGAATAATCCGTAAGGAGCAACCCATGCGTCATTACGAAATCGTATTCATGGTGCACCCAGATCAAAGCGAGCAAGTTGCTGGCATGATCGAGCGTTACACTGGTTCAATCACTGAAGCTGGCGGTACTATCCACCGTCTAGAAGACTGGGGCCGTCGTCAACTGGCTTACCCAATCAACAAGCTTCACAAAGCTCACTACGTTCTAATGAACGTTGAAGCTGACCAAGCTGTAATCGATGAGCTAGAAACTGCTTTCCGTTTCAACGATGCAGTTCTACGTAACATGATCATGCGTACTAAATCAGCGATCACTGAGCAATCTATCATGCTTAAGCAGAAAGAAGAGCGTGCTCCTCGTCGCGAAGAGCGTGCTGAATTCAAGCCAGAAGCAGCTGCTGAGTAATTCAACTTATGACCAATCGAATGGATCTATCTGGCACCATTGCCAAACCGCCCATTCGTTCTAAAAGCCCTAGTGGTATTGAACACTGTCGATTTTGGTTAGAGCATCGCTCTACCGTTATCGAAGCTGACTTACCGAGACAAGTTTATTGTCGTATGCCGGTAGTAGTCAGCGGGCAAAGGTCACAAGCAGACACTCAGAATTTAGTACAAGGCAGTAGCATTAAGGTAAGTGGTTTTGTCGCTTACCAAACCAGCCGAAATGGCATTGGTAAATTAGTGCTTCATGCCGACAACATTACTCAAATTTAAGATCAGGAGATAGCCCATGGCTCGTTTCTTCCGTCGTCGTAAATTCTGCCGTTTCACTGCAGAAGGCGTACAAGAGATTGATTACAAAGACGTAGCAACTCTTAAAAACTACATCACTGAAGCTGGTAAAATCGTACCTAGCCGTATCACTGGTACAAGTGCTAAATACCAACGTCAACTAGCTCGCGCTATCAAGCGTTCACGCTACCTAGCTCTACTTCCGTACACTGACAAGCATCAGTAATCGGTTCGTTTTATAAAGAGGAATTAAACAATGCAAGTTATTCTACTTGATAAAATCGGTAACCTAGGTGGTCTTGGTGACACTGTAAACGTTAAATCTGGTTACGCTCGTAACTTCCTTATCCCTCAGGGTAAAGCAGTTATGGCTACTAAAGGCAACGTTGAAATGTTCGAATCTCGTCGCGCTGAACTAGAAGCTAAAGTTGCTGAGCAACTAACAACTGCTCAAGCTCGTGCTGAGAAAGTTGAAGCACTAGAAGCAGTTGTTATTGCTTCTAAAGCTGGTGACGAAGGTAAACTGTTCGGTTCTATCGGTACTCGCGACATCGCTGATGCAATCACTGCAGCTGGCGTTGAAGTTGCTAAGAGCGAAGTTCGTCTTCCTGAAGGCGCACTACGTAACATCGGTGAGTTCGAGATCAGCGTTCAACTTCACTCTGAAGTTTTCGCTACAGTTACTCTACAAGTTGTTGCTGCTGAATAATTCAGTATCAAGACGTATTTTAAAAGCACCTCTTAGAGGTGCTTTTTTTATATCTAAATAAATCCGGCTGTTTAGAAAATGAACAGTAAGTTGACGGAGAAAATACTGTCCGCCTTTTCTAAGCCTTCGGGAACTTTATCGTGATATTGACGAGAGTGGGAAAGCTTCAACGCGATATCCTCAGTGATGTTGTTTGTCACGCTAATATCTGTATCTGTGCGGATATTGCTGTGACCAGCAACAGTGGTGATATCTGCTGAGACCGCTAAATTGTCGAGCGCTTGCCACTTGGTATTGATGTTACCGCGAAAAATGCCTTCACGGACGGTCTCAGGAAAAATGATGTCATCATCATCAATTTCGTCAAGATTGGGTTCTTGATAGCGAAAACCTGGACCGAACTCGAGCTCTAGCAAGAAGGTGTCAGTATTAGAGAACTGATAACCTAGACCACCAGAAAGGGTGTAATCCTTGAAATACGCACTATACCTAGAGTCGACGCCTTTAAAGCTGCCATAGAGATAGGTTTTGGGGCCTAACTTATAGTCACTTTGAGCGGTATAGCTAGACTGGCGCTTATCTTCCTCACCATTTTTATACAGTAGGTAATATTTCCATTCCCCGTTAGTCCGGTGGCGTCCTTCAACGTATTCTGCACTGAGTCGAGAATTAAGCGAGCGCGAGTCAGAATTACCAGTGTGTGCCTGATAACCAAATTCCACCTCACTATTCCATGGTGAAGGAAGATCAATATCCGTTTTACTTAGTCCATTGTCATCGGCATAGACAAACATTGAGCTCATTAAACTTGCACTCATTAGCCAAATTTTAGACACGAACTACCTCGATATTGATGAAAAGAATGGCACAATAGTAGTTTCAATTGCTCTGTTTACGGTCAGCAATAAGTTAATTCTACATTAGAACCCGACAAACTCACCCAAGGCTACAGACAAAGGCTTCATTCTCGTTATAATTAGCGGTCTATAGCAAGTTGTTGAGCAGACCCATGGCTGAAGCGAAAGTAGATAATCGAAATAAAAAGTTTAGCGACGCACAAGTTGATGCGATAAAAGTCCCTCCACATTCATTGGAGGCTGAACAGTCTGTCATTGGTGGCCTTCTTCTGGATAACGAACGTTGGGATACCGTTGCTGAACGTGTTGTCGCCAAGGATTTCTATAGTCGTCCACACCGATTGATCTTTGAAGCAGTAAAAGCCACGCTAGAAGATAATAAGCCACTCGATCTGATTACTTTATCTGAGTTCTTGGAGCTTCGTGAACAGCTTGAAGATGTTGGAGGCTTTGCTTACCTTGCTGATCTGGTAAGAAATACGCCAAGTGCGGCAAACATCAATGCTTATGCCGATATCGTCGCTGAGCGCGCTTTGGTGCGTGATCTGATTGGGGTTGCAAACGAAATTGCGGATGCTGGCTATGATCCTCAAGGACGTAGCTCTGAAGACTTACTTGATCTTGCTGAAAGTAAAGTGTTCGCGATTGCCGAGGCTCGCACCAATGAGAACGAAGGGCCACAGAATGTTGATAGTATCCTCGAGAAAACGTTAGAACGAATTGAGCTGCTGTACAAATCTCCGCAAGATGGCGTCACGGGTGTTGATACGGGTTTTACTGACCTCAATAAGAAAACCGCTGGTCTTCAAGGTTCTGACTTGGTGATTGTCGCGGCGCGTCCATCGATGGGTAAAACCACGTTCGCAATGAACTTATGTGAAAACGCTGCAATGTCCCAAGAGAAGCCCGTACTTATCTTCTCACTGGAGATGCCCGCTGAGCAGATTATGATGCGTATGCTGGCGTCGTTATCGCGAGTTGACCAGACAAAAATTCGTACTGGTCAGCTAGACGATGAGGATTGGGCGCGTATTTCATCGACGATGGGTATTCTGATGCAGAAAAAGAATATGTACATCGATGACAGCTCGGGTCTAACACCAACGGAAGTGCGCTCTCGTGCACGTCGTATCGCTCGTGATCATGGTGGTCTTTCTATGATCATGGTCGACTACTTGCAGTTGATGCGAGTCCCTGCATTGTCTGATAACCGTACGTTGGAAATCGCTGAGATTTCTCGCTCACTTAAAGCGCTTGCTAAGGAACTTAATGTTCCCGTCGTTGCGCTATCACAGCTTAACCGTTCTCTAGAGCAACGTGCTGACAAACGCCCTGTAAACTCGGATCTGCGTGAATCAGGCTCTATCGAGCAGGATGCCGACTTAATCATGTTTATCTACCGTGATGAAGTCTACAATCCGGACAGTTCAATGAAGGGAACAGCGGAAATCATCCTCGGTAAGCAACGTAACGGCCCAATCGGCTCGGTGAGACTCACCTTCCAAGGTCAATGGTCTCGCTTCGACAACTACGCTGGCCCTGCATTTGATATGGATGATGAGTAACGCTATGAGCTACATGAAAGCAGCGACAGCCTATATTGATTTAGACGCACTTCAACATAACCTACAGCAGATTAAGCTGCAGGCTCCCAACAGTAAGATCATGGCGGTGGTAAAAGCGAACAGCTATGGTCATGGGCTGCGCCACATAGCGAAAAATGCACAGGGTGCAGATGCCTTTGGCGTTGCGCGAATTGAAGAGGCGCTTCAATTACGTGCGTGTGGTGTAGTAAAGCCCATCTTGTTGCTTGAAGGTTTTTACTCATCTGGTGATTTGCCGGTATTAGTCACGAATAACATTCAAACGGTTGTGCATTGTGAAGAGCAGTTAATCGCTTTAGAGCAGGCGGAGCTTGAAACCCCGGTTGTTGTTTGGTTGAAAATTGATAGTGGGATGCACCGTTTGGGCGTGCGTCCTGAGCAGTATGATGAATTTGTTACTCGCCTAAAAGCGTGCAACAACGTCGCAAAACCGCTCCGTTATATGAGCCATTTTGGCTGTGCTGATGAGCTTGACCGTTCAACAACCAATGAGCAAACAGAATTGTTCATGGCTCTGACTGAAGGATGTGAAGGTGAGCGTTCACTCGCGGCATCAGCGGGTTTACTAGCTTGGCCAGATAGCCAACTCGATTGGGTTCGCCCTGGAATTATCATGTATGGGGTCTCTCCATTTAATGACAAAACCGCTCAAGAGCTGGGGTACCAACCTGTAATGACTCTTAAATCACACTTAATTGCTGTGCGAGATGTTAAAGCGGGTGAAAGTGTCGGTTATGGTGGTGTATGGACCAGTGAGCGAGATACCAAAGTGGGTGTTATTGCTATTGGCTATGGGGATGGTTATCCAAGAACCGCACCGAATGGCACACCCGTCTTGGTTAATGGGCGAAAAGTGCCTATTTCTGGTCGTGTTTCAATGGACATGCTGACGGTTGACTTAGGTCCAAATGCCCACGATTTCGTTGGCGATGAAGCTATATTGTGGGGACGAGATCTTCCTGCTGAAGAAGTGGCAAGTCATATCGGTACCATCGCCTATGAACTGGTGACCAAACTCACATCACGAGTTGATATGGAATTTTCGAAGTAGTCTAATGTCGTACAAATTATTGCTAAGACTGGCATTGACTGCCAGTCTTTTTGTTTCTGCCTACTCAATGAGTGCAGAAAAAGATTCCGCCTTCCTGCCTTTTTACTTTAGCACTGAAACTCTCGGTCACACCTTTGGTGTTGCAGGTGTCGCTAAAGGTGTTGGTCAGCCTCAGGCTGCGTTGTTTGGCATGGCGCTCTATTCAGAGAAAGAGAGCTATGTTAGCTTTGTGTCTGCGTTCAATTACGCGTTAGCGGATCAACTTCTTTTTAGCACTCAAATGTATCAGGCTCAATTCAATGATAACCCATACTACTTGGGTGAGCAGGGAAGTAATGACTCACAAACAGGGCAAAAAACCATTACGAATGGTTTCGAACAGAACTACCAGTTTGAATTTAAGTACCTGCTGCCATGGGGCAATGTGAAGCGGCATGGCTTAATGGGTGCGTTTCAACCGATTCGAGAGGTGCGCTTTGCATCTCCGATTGAATCTGGAGTGAGCTCGGTTGTGCTGACTCCGTTTTATTCGTCAAGAGAGCTGGATATCTACAACAAGGCTGACAAAGCCAGTGGTTTTAAGTTTAGTTTTGATTGGGACAACCGTGATAGCGTCAGAAATCCCACTAAAGGCTCACATACCTCATTGGATATTACTGCTGGTGCTGACCGCTGGCAGAGCGAAGATATTTGGACTAAGTGGGAGTTTCAGAATAGCCAATATTATGCGTTAGGCCCGCTCGGTGAGTGGTTTGAACAGCAAGTATTAGCGTTTGATTTCTATACTGCGGATACACCAAGCTGGAGTCGTGTCAAACCACCAGAGCAAGATCAGATACGCTTGGGTGGCTTGTATCGTCTGCGAGGTTACACTAGCGGCCGTTATCATGGCCGTTCAGCGGTGCACTATTCTGCTGAGTACCGAGTGCTGCCTGATTGGCAACCCTTAGATGGCATTCCTTTGATTAATTATTACGATCTGCCTTGGTGGCAATGGGTGGTTTTTGCAGAGGTTGGTCGTGTGGCAGATGAGTACGATGCCAAGACCTTACATAGCGATATGAAGTGGAACTTAGGCGGTGCTGTCCGTTTTCAAGTGGAAGGTATCGTGGTACGAGCAGAAGTGGCTCAAGGAGCCGATGAAGGCACTTTTCGCGTGATGATTAACCAACCTTTTTAGCTATAACAAGACTCTCGCACAGAGAGTCTTGTCTTCCAGTATCCCAAGTCAATCGTGATTTCCTTGAATAGTGGCAATAATGGTTCTTGAGCCACCATAGTCACGATGCTCGCCTAAATAGATCCCTTGCCAAGTTCCTAGCGCTAACCGCCCATTTGTTATTGGAATCATCACACTGCAACCGAGTGTCGACGCTTTAATGTGTGCGGGCATATCATCATCACCTTCGTAAGTATGTTTGTAGTAAGGGGCTCGCTCAGGGACAAAGTGATTAAAGTGTTTCTCCATATCGTGTCTTACGGTTGGATCGGCGTTTTCATTGATGGTTAAACTAGCGGAAGTATGCTGGATAAATAACTGTAATAATCCGACGGAATAGTGTTTAAGTTGTGGTATTTGTTGTTCAATTTCATCGGTTATTAGATGAAATCCTCTCTTCTTCGCTGAGATTTGAATTGTTTTTTGTGTCCACATAAGCAGGCCTGTTGCAGATTGATGTTGCTCTAGTGTTAAGCTTAATCAAGGTTAGTGGTAGAATCTTACTTGCAATGAAGGTGTTTGTTTAAAGTTCAAGCAGGGAACGTGACCTAACTCAATGTGAGTGAGAAAGCCCTGCGTCATAATTGGCACCTGAAAAAAAATTACAAAGTCTTGTTTTGTGGCAATTTGCCCTAACATACCTAATATTATTATTTGCTAAATCGGGGATTCCACCAGTTTTCGCTAGGCTGTATGGAATAAAACCTACTGTAACATCGGGATAGTAACCATGTTGAAAAATATCAATCCAACGCAAACACAAGCTTGGAACGCGCTAACAGCGCACTTCGAATCTGCACAAGATATGGATCTAAAAGCATTATTTGCTCAAGACCCAGCTCGTTTTGAAAACTTCTCTGCTCGTTTTGGCAGCGATATTCTCGTTGATTACTCTAAAAACTTAATCAACGAAGAAACATTGAAGCACCTATTTGCTTTAGCAAACGAAACTGAGTTGAAAGCAGCGATCGAAGCGATGTTCAGTGGTGAAGCGATCAACAAAACAGAAGATCGCGCAGTGCTGCACACGGCTCTACGTAACCGTAGCAACAAACCAGTTATGGTCGACGGTGAAGACGTAATGCCAGCGGTGAACGCAGTGCTTGAAAAAATGAAGTCTTTCACTGAGCGTGTTATTGGTGGTGAGTGGAAAGGTTACACAGGTAAATCCATTACAGATATCGTTAATATCGGTATCGGTGGCTCTGACCTAGGTCCTTACATGGTGACAGAAGCACTCGCACCATACAAAAACCACCTAAATCTACACTTTGTTTCTAACGTTGATGGCACACACATCGTTGAAACATTGAAGAAGGTTAACCCTGAAACCACTCTATTTTTGATTGCGTCTAAGACATTTACTACTCAAGAAACAATGACTAACGCGCACTCAGCCCGTGATTGGTTCCTTGAGTCTGCGGGCGATCAAGCTCATGTCGCTAAGCACTTCGCAGCACTGTCTACGAATGCAACAGCAGTATCTGAGTTTGGTATCGATACGGACAACATGTTCGAATTCTGGGATTGGGTTGGCGGTCGTTACTCACTATGGTCTGCAATCGGTCTGTCTATTGCTCTTGCAGTGGGCTATGACAACTTTGTTGAGTTACTTGATGGTGCTCACGAGATGGACAACCATTTCTCGTCAATGGAACTTGAAAGCAATATTCCTGTGATTCTTGCGCTGATTGGCCTGTGGTACAACAACTTCCACGGAGCAGAGTCTGAAGCGATTCTTCCATATGACCAATACATGCACCGTTTTGCTGCTTACTTCCAGCAAGGTAACATGGAATCTAACGGTAAATACGTTGATCGTGATGGTAATGCAGTGACTTACCAAACAGGCCCAATCATTTGGGGTGAACCAGGTACTAACGGTCAACACGCGTTCTATCAGTTGATTCACCAAGGGACTAAGCTAATTCCTTGTGATTTTATCGCTCCAGCAATCAGCCACAACCCTGCTGGTGATCACCATCAGAAACTGATGTCTAACTTCTTCGCACAAACAGAAGCGTTAGCGTTCGGTAAATCTGAAGAGACGGTAAAAGCTGAATTTGCAAAAGCAGGTAAGAGTGAAGAGGAAGCGGCTACGCTAGCACCATTTAAAGTGTTTGAAGGTAATCGCCCAACGAACTCAATCCTAGTTAAGAAAATCACACCACGTACCCTAGGTAACCTGATTGCGATGTACGAACATAAAATCTTCGTACAAGGCGTTATCTGGAACATCTTTAGTTTCGATCAGTGGGGTGTTGAGCTAGGTAAACAACTCGCGAACCAAATCCTGCCTGAGCTTGCAGATGATTCTGAAATCACGTCGCACGATAGCTCGACTAACGGTCTAATCAATGCGTTTAAGGCTTACAAAGCGTAGAGCGAGAACGCTTCGCTTCGAGATCGTACGAGATTTTAGAACGGGCTTCGTCCTTTAATAAGTTCTTGTGGTGAGCGAGTCGAAAGTTGCAGGCGGTGTTGGCTAATGTTTAAGCTTAACTGTCTGAATTTAAAGAAAAAGGGTTGACACTGTGTGTCAACCCTTTTCGCTTTTCGCTATACCGTTGTATCCACTGTCGGCTGTATCTCTGTGCTGGCCGTAAATTTCTGACTCAGTAACGCGACGACCTGATCGTAGTACTGCATGTTAGGCTTGTTTCCGAGTAGCTTACAGAGTTCGTTTCCAGTAGGCGTAAAACGGTAATAGAGTAGTCGAACCCCTTTGCTATGAGCCTGTAAAGAGAGTTGTTTGCCTTGGTAGTTGAGTGGAAGAGGTGATTCGAGTTCAATTTCCCCTGATTCCAATTCGGTACCATGCATGAGCCCTAGTTCAAACAGCACCAACAGACTGGAGTATGGGAGTTGGTAATTGCCAACGTTAATATTGCTGGTGGTATTGCGTTTACCAAAACTGAATACTCCCCCTTGGGCACGGTAGCCGACCAATAACTTTAGGCTGTTATCCCCGCCAAAACTACAGGCCAATGAAGCGGATCGCTGTAGAATCTGTGCTTCTTTTGGCGTCATGTCTTGGAGTACTTTCAGCGCTTTCATCGAGGTTGAGCCCGGATTCGTGACCTCGCGTTTGAGTACTTGAGCCCATAAGCGTTGCATAGAGTGGTTGTGAACTTCTTGTGCCATATCGAAGAAGCGGTAGAGCCAGTCTTGGTCGGGATCTCCGGCTGTTTCATCTTTACATGAGATATGTGCCAGTTTCAGGATCTGCTCTAGGTTTTTCTGTCTAAGTTCTTTGCGTTTCCTTTCGCGAATCAAGGCTCGCTCCAGCGTGCTTTTTTCTGGAGTCTCAGCCTGAAGTAACGCATCTAAGCCATAAAGCTGGGCGATATTGAGCACACGGCTCGCGCTGTCTTTGATATAGCTGGATTTCTTTTCTTGGCGTTGAGTGTGCTCAGCTTGATGCTCTATGACAACGGGCTTATTGCTCTCAGACATGCTATTTCCTTAGCCATCATATGCTTAAAGTTAAGTATTAAATGTACCTCGGAACGGCTTTGCTCGCCAGAAAAAGACTGTGAGCCACTTTATAAAAATATCGCTACCATAAATGATAACAAGTTGTTAAAATTGTTATCGTTAGTTTTGGGGAGCTTATGAAGTATTTCAATGAAGATAAACTGAAGAAGCATCTGTCAATTGCCCTTTTATTACTAGTTTACCTAGCGGTGCTAGGTTATTTGTCTAGCTATTTGGCCTAATTAAAGGCAATTAACAGGCTGCGAATTTTTTAACACTTACATATCATCGTACTCGGCGATCTCGGTGCCTTGTATGACATATCCTGTTTCTGCCAACTCATGGCTAATGGTTTCTGTTTTTAGTGTCCCAATCACGTAGATAACATCCCACAGTTGTTGAACGGGCGCGCCTTTAGGGAATTTCACATAGATGATTTGATTTGGTGGTGGTGGTGGTACGTGAATACATGCCCCGAAGTACGGGACGAGTAGAAACTCCGTCACCATGTTTTCATCCCCTTCCAGTGGAATGACAAAGCCCGGGATTTTAACCATACTGCCGTTTAGCTCTTGTCGAACCGTGCCAACCTTTGACTGTTTCATTACATCACCGTCGTGGTCGATGGCGGGCATGCCATATGCGTCAAACTGGTTGCGCTCACTCTCCGGAATCAGGTCAATCCAATCGAGAGTCAGAGTATCTTCTGCATGAGCAGTTATGCTTGATAACGCCACGGTGATCAGCGTTAGAAATAAAATCGTTATCTTCTTCATTGTTACACTCTAATCGTCATACCATCGCTAAGCGATTGTTTATAAGCTCTTAGTGCGGGAATAAATCCGACTAGGGTTCCCGCAAGTTGTACCGCTCCCAGCAGCGTCAGTTCATGTGATGAGAGGGCTAATATCTGTAGATTGATGCCATAGTGTTGCTGAACGAGAGGCGCAGCGAAAGCAAGTGCCGCATAGAGCCCGATGATTCCGATGACTAAGCCGATGAATGTCAGGACACTAGCCTCAAGAATTAACAGACTAAACACATGTCTAGGTCGAGCGCCCATCGCTCTTAAGATTGCCATTTCACGTCGTCTTTCTTGCAAGCTGGTGAGTAAGCTTGAAAGCATACCCAGTAGTCCTGCTATAACGACGAACACGGAAACGGCCATCAATGCCTGCTCCGCTACGGACATCATACCCCAAAGTTCATGTAATGCGACTCCAGGTAGGATGGCACTTAATGGTTCTTTGCCGTAGGTGTTAATTTGCCTCTGAAGAGCGAAAGTTTGAATTTTTGATTTCAGGCCGATCAGCATTGCGGTGATCTGTTTGGGTTGGAAATCCATAGCGTTTAACTGTTCAGCGGTCGGATTATTGCCTAAATTAGCACCGCTTTCCCAGCCAACGTGAATGGCTTCAATGGCTTGTAGAGAAACATGAATGGTTTTGTCTACGGGCGTTCCTGTTGGCGCCAAGATGCCTACAACTTTAAATGGTAATTTATCGTGGCGGCTGAATGCCACATCGCTGATCCCGTGTGCGATGACCATTTCACTGCCTATTGTGTAGTTGAGGGAACGAGCGACCTCTGACCCAATAACGGCTTCAAATAATCCATTAAACTCTTGCCCGTATTGAAACGAGAGGTTCTGTTTCTTTCCATATTGGTAGTAAGAGAAATAGTCATGATTGGTACCTAATACTCGGAATCCTTTATGAGAATCGCCAAGTGAGATTGGGATTGTCCATGCGACCGAGCGGTGCTGGCTAAACTCCTGAAAACTCTTCCAATCAATATTATTAGTGGCATTGCCTATGCGAAAAACAGAATAAAGCAATAGATTGACCTGTCCGGAACGGCCTCCAACAATCAAATCTGTTCCTGAAATCGTGTTGGCGAAACTGCTTTTGGCTTCTGTTCGAATACGTTCAACACCGAGTAAGAGAATGACCGAAATTGCTACGGTCAGGATAGACAGTATCGCAGTGACTTTGCGGTTTCGAACACTTTTCCACGCAAGGCTAACGGTTGGTGTCATGACTTCCCTCCTGCCTGATTAATTTGTTCTAGATCGATGGTTCTGTCGAACAGGGGCTCCAGTGTCGGATCATGGCTGACAAACAAAAGGGTAGAACCCGCTTGATTGACTTGCTCTAAAAGCAGTTCGATAAAAGCAGTGCGATTGTTGTAATCAAGTGAAGAGGTCGGTTCATCGGCAATAATAACTTCCGGTTTACCGATTAAGGCTCTTGCTGCGGCTACGCGTTGCTGCTGACCGATGCTGAGTTCGACCACGGGTTTGTTCAGTAGGCTCTCTGGTAAGCGAAGTTTTTTCAACAACGCTTGGGCGTGCAAGATGATGTCACCTTCAACTTGCTGGCGACGTGAGGAAGAAAACTGACATGGCAGCATGACGTTTTCAATCACGCTTAAGTATGGCAATAGATTAAATTGTTGAAAAATATAGCCAATATTGTCAGCACGAAACTTATCGCGTTGGCTACCTGATAGCGCTGAAAGGTCTTTTCCCAACACGCGGATCTGACCAGAGGTAGCACAGTTGATGCCAGTCAGTAGCCCCAATAGGGTCGACTTTCCACAGCCACTAGGGCCTTTAATAAAAAGGTGTTCGCCACGCTTAATCGTTAGTGAGGGAATACTTATTGTCGCGGCTCGGTTACCTGGCCAGATGAACTCGACTTGATTGAGTTCGACGACAGGCTGATGACTAAGGTTATCCATTCTGGTTTCCAATCAAGAGGTAAGTGGCCCAACAGAGCTAGGCCACTTTAGCATTAGAATGAAATAGTTTTCTGACCCGGTTTAAGCTCCATTGCAGCTTGTTTGCTGTCAGTTAACAGGTTCACTTTGATTGATTCAGTGCTAGGGAACTGAGAGAACCAAGATGTTTCGATGTTGCTGATAGCAGAAACATTGTCGCACTGGTAATGATACTCAACGGTGAACTCACCATGGCCTGATTCATGATCGTGATTGTCGTGGTCATGATGCTCATCATGATCGTGCTTGTCATGGTCGTGTTTATCGTGGTCATGATGTTCTTCATGATCGTGCTTGTCATGGTCATGATGTTCTTCATGATCATGTTGGTCGTGTTCGCTGTCGCCTAAAGTGTGAGTAACAGATTGGTGCTCGACTTTACAACCAGCTTCAGAGGTTAGGGTGAAGACATGATCAGCATGGCTCAGTTTGGCTACAGCGTCTTTTAGCTGCTGCTTTTCTGCGTCATTTGTAGGTGCGTGTTCAAAACCAACCACATCTGCACCTGGGGCCGTAATCTCGATCAGAAGTTCTTTGCCGTCTTGAGCAATATTGAATTCAACCTGACCATGGACATGGGCACCATGCTGGCGGAAACCTTCTTCTGCATATGCCAGAGAGCTAGTAGCCAGGGCAACACCCAACGCAAGAGGAGTAATCTTGTTCATTTTGATTCCTGAAAATATTTAATAAAGTAACTGTGACCAATAAAGGGAATAATGTTTAAGTAGTTGTTTTAAATATAATCAAGAAAGAGGCGGAGAGCGCGGTTGATAGGCATAAAACACCACTTCCTGGACACGAGTCGTTAGGGTAACGTCTGGTCGCAAGTTTAGTGGGGCAGCAAGGAGATTGAGAGGTGCCGGACTCGCTCCATGTAATCCACTGGCAAAAAGTTGGCAGTGATGTTCACTATGGTGAGTTGACGAAAGTTCGTACTGGTGCTCGATATAGGCAAAGTTGAGCCATAGCAACAGCGCAGCTGCTAACAGAGCAACCGCCATTGAACGAACTGAAACTGGGCGAGATATCAACACGGCGAGAACAAACAAAAAATGGAATTGTTATACTATAACAACTCCATTCAAAAGGTGAAACCTAACTGCTCAATTGCTAGATGTTTTCTTTGACTAGCTTCAAGACTTGCTCAATCTCAGATTCATTGAGCGCGCCTTCTTTTACAAATAGCACTTTGCCTTGTTTGTCTTGAACAATGATCGCCGATGACTCTTTAGCTAAATCCCAATGACTTGCAACGGCTCCCTCTTCGTCTAGAACCATTGATGACCATGGAAATTCTTTTTTGCTGTCTTCCGCTGATGATTTAACGAACGATCCTGTTCCCCAGATAGCATCATCTTGGTTGATGATAGATGTCGTTTGGTAGCTTTGCTGAGGGAACTTCGCTGCTGTGATCGCTGCCATTAAAGGCGCATTGAGTTCTTTTGAACTGCTACGCCCAGCAATCGCTTGGATGACACGAACTTTACCGGTCATATCCTGCGTTGACCATGTCTGAAACGCAGTATCATCCCCTTGAAGAATGATTTCGCCGTAGCTTTTCACCTCAACCGTTGGGACGGCTTGACCCAAGGCGATGTTGTGTGCAAAAGCCAAGGCTGGAGAGCATGCAATTGCTAGAGTAAGAAGGGTTTTATTTTTCATTATGTTATTCCTTTTGATTGTGCGAGAAAAAGTATATACCGAAAATTTTGCTTGGGTAGAGAATTGTGCTGAAGTGTGATGAAATGTAATTATTTTGTTAACAAAATGCTGTCTAATAATGCCAAATTAGGTATAATCCACACAAGTTCTAAGGAATGGAGCAAAATCAAGGTTTCTCTTGTGTTTAGTAGGAATAGGGGGTGCTATGTTGCGTGAATTTACTACCTATCGTCCACATCAAGTTGCACGATTTGTTAAAACTTTGTTTAAAGGGCAATTTGTAATCTCAGGTGTGGGGAAATTTAAATTTGATAATGGCAAAGTTTTATTACCAGACGTGAAAGACTCTCGAAAACTTATGACCTACAAAGAGATTAATCAGGCCATTGCGGCACTATCTGTGTAGTACGCACAGGTAAGTTACTGATTTCAAGATATTAAAAAGTCGCCCTTGTGGCTAACTCCTATCAGTTAAGCAAATGAACAGTTGAACGATCCTGTGGTCGGTTGAAAATACCCTCAAGCATTTCATGTTTGAGGGTATCTTTATGACGGCTCAGCACTGTACCCTGAACCAGAACGAAAAAAACGGCCCAAATCAAGGACCGTTCGTATAAGTAAAACTCGCTACCCTGTTCGTTCCAAACACGTTAAGTGATAGGTACCCCTATTCGAGGCTCTGTACTGATCTCGTACCATAGCGGTTGTTCATTAGCCATATAACGGCGAACGTATTCCCAATAGCCATACATAGGGGCATGACTGCCCATGTTGTGCAGCAAACTGAGATATTGATGGCGTTGACCAGTTAAATCAGCATTGACCGCGTGTTGAGGGTTAAGCCAGAGCATTAACTCATAGC